>NZ_FNJW01000008.1:1200000-1500000 GCF_900102725.1 Carnobacterium viridans
TGGTTTGGTAGACTTAAATTATATTTAAAAAGGAGTTAAAAACATGACAAAACGAGTTGCCATAAATTCACTAATTATTATTGTCCTACTTATTGCAGGGCTTGCTTATCTAGACACCAAATCTTTTAGTTCTGCGAAAAAAATAACTCTTCCTGAAGAATTCATGGTTATTGGTCATCGTGGTGCTAGCGGTTATGCCCCAGAACATACTATTGAAGCCTACCACCAGGCTAAAGAATTGGGTGCTGATTATATCGAACTAGACCTTCAATTAACAAAAGATGGGGTCTTAATAGCTATGCATGATGATACACTTGACCGTACAACAAACGGAATAGGCTTAGTTAGCGACTATACTTTGGAACAGTTAAAAGAATTGGATGCAGGGTCTTGGTTCAATCAAAAGAACCCTAAAAAAGCTAAAGAAAATTATGCAGGATTACAGATTCCGACATTAGAAGAAATTTTCCAAGAATTTGGCAATACTGTAAACTACTACATCGAAACCAAATCTCCTTCAGAAAATAAAGGAATGGAACAAGAATTATTTTCTCTATTGACTAAATATGATTTATTGGAAGATGTTGCAACTCATCAGCAAGTCATCATTCAATCATTCAGCGAAGAAAGTTTGCACTTGATCCACGATTTAAATAAGGATATCCCCCTTATTCAGTTGTATAATTTCGATAAATCAGCTGTTCTTTCAAATAATCAGCTTGATGCTATCTCTAAGTATGCGGTAGGAATTGGTGTTAACTATGCCTCCTTGACAAGTAACTTTGGAGATCAGATCCGTCATACCTCATTGCTGCTCCATCCGTATACCGTAAATACTGCCAAAGAAATTGCATCAGCTATTGAAATGGGAGCAACAGGTGTTTTTACCGATTACATTAAGGAAACAAGATAATCCGCAAAAAATACAGCAGGCTATCAATTAATGATAGACTGCTGTATTTTTTTTATTGATTATTCTTCTAAATAAGAAATGTCTTTTTGGACTGGGACTTTTGTACCGTCAAATTGTTTCTCAATGTACTCTTGGACTTCTTCATCATGATACAGTTCTCCTAATTTCAGGATATCTTCATTATCAGCATTCTCTTTTTGGGTAACGAGAATATTAACATTGGCTTTTGTTTCATCTGTAATCTCTTCATGGAAAATGGAATCTTCTAAAACATTCAACCCGCCTTCCATGGCAATTGTATTTCCTATTAAGACTAGGTCTACATCTTGTATCACTCGTGGACCTGTTGTGTCATCGATTTCAACGAATGTTAAGTTTTTAGGATTGTCGATAATATCACTCGTTGTTCCTAATACATCAAAATCATCAGGTAATGTAATCAGCCCTGCCGCTTCGAGCAATAGCAAACCTCTTGAAGCATTAGAAGGGTTGTCTGCAATCGCCACAACCAAGCCCTCAGTCACATCTTCAACCGAATCAACTTTATCCGAATAAATTCCCATTGGTTCTAAATAAGTTGTTGCGAAAGCCGCTAAATCTGATCCACTTTCTTCATTAAAAGATTCTAAGTAAGCCCATGATTGAAAGGCGTTAACATCCACTTCACCTTCGACTGTTGCGGTGTTCAATTGAGGACCACCATCTACCTCTTCAACTTCTAATGTGATTCCTGCTTCTTTTGCAGCATCAGATTGAGCAATGAATTCCCAAATCTGAAAGTCTGCCGCTTGGGATCCGACGACTATTGGTTGTGATTCATTTGAACCATTCTTTTTTGAAGAAGCGTTTTCCGAAACACCTTCCGTTGAACTACAAGCACCTAATACGAGAGTTGTAGTAATTAAAATGAATGAGAGAATACTTTGTTTTTTTTTCATACCTAACCGCCCCCTCTTTTATTTTAATGCATGGTCATACCACCAGTAACATTAATAGCCTGTCCAGTCATGTATGCAGACAAATGACTGGCTAAGAATAACACGACGTCTGCAATTTCCGATGCTTTTGCTGTGCGAGCAAGTGGAATTTGCGAGCAATCTTCGTCATAAATTTCTTCAGGCGTCATACCTCTAATAAGACCGCCTTCTACTCTTTCACGATGTTTCATTTCTGTTTCGACAACTCCAGGACAAACAGCATTGACCAAGATATTGTCCTTTGCCAATTCTTTTGCCAAGGTTTTAGTGAGTCCTAAAACAGCATGTTTAGATGCCACATAAGTTCCTAATGCGGTATAGCCATTTTTACCAGCTTGTGAAGCAATCTGAATAATACGACCACCGTTTCCTGCTTTTTGCATCAGTTTCCCAACATTTTTTGAAGTCAAATAGACCCCTTTTGCGTTCACATCCATAACCTTGTCCCAATCTAGAACTTGACTATCTACCATTAAATCCATAGTTGAAATACCTGCACTATTTACTAAAATATTAACTTTTCCGAATGCCTCTAACGTGCTTTTCAACAAATCATTAACAGATTCTTCTGAAGCAACATTCAATTTTGAAACGGCAAACCGCCCTGTTTCCAATTTAAAGCCTTCTTCATAATTTAAATCTCCAGAAACTACAATTGCACCTGCTTCCAAAAAAAGATCTACAATTGCTTTTCCTATCCCGCTTTTTCCACCTGTAACCAGAGCTACTTTGCCAGTTAAATCAATTTCGATCATTAGTGCTTACCTCCTAAGAGTAGACGTTAGGCAAATGTACGTTCAAACGGGTCTCTACTGAGGCCTTTTTCCAGTACGTCTTTTGCATATTCTTTCGCCGAAAATAAAGAATGGTCTTTATAATTCCCACAAGAAACTTGAGATACAGCTGGAACTTCTTCTGTGTCTAAAATGCGCTGCAACGTTTTTTCTAAAGCTTCCGCTACAACCTCAGGTGAATCTTCCTCCCATTTAATGAGATAAAAACCGGTACGGCAGCCCATTGGTGAGATATCAATAATGCCATCTAGCTCATCTCGTAAGTACGTCGCTAACAAGTGTTCTAACGTATGTAGAGCTCCTGTAGGCAATGCATCTTGGTTCGGTTGCAAAAAGCGCAAGTCGTATTTTTGAACAACGCTGCCTTTACTATTCTTTTCTACTCCTGCCACACGTACATACGGTGCTTTCACCAAATTATGATCTAATTCAAAACTTTCTACTTTAGCCATCTTGAGTTCCTCCTCATATTTTCTTTTGTTATTTACCCCAAACTTCTTCAGCAACTTCTAGTACTAGTTTCACTTTTTGCCATTGTTCTTCTTCAGTTAAATGGTTTCCTTCTTCTGTTGAAGCAAAACCGCATTGTGTACTTAAACAAAGTTGCTCTAACGGAACATATTTAGCAGCTTCTTGAATACGTGCCTTAATATCTTCTTTTGCTTCCAATTCACCAGTTTTGGAAGTTACCAAACCTAAAACAATTTGACCGTCACCTTTATAAAAACGTAAAGGTTCAAATCCGCCAGAACGCTCGGTATCGTACTCTAAGAAATAACCATCATAATTGGTTTGCCCAAATAGTTCTTTAGCTACGGGTTCATAAGCTCCGCTCCCAGCGTAAGTAGAAGCGTAATTTCCACGACAAATGTGTGTGGTAATGACTAAGTCAGCTGGTTTGTCTTTCAAAATGCTTTGCACATTTTTTGCCGACAGCTCTTTTAAATACGTTAACTCTTGTTCAGAGATATCTTCTACTACTTTGTCGTAACACAACACACCCCAGAAACAATCGTCAATTTGTAAATAACGACAGCCTAAGCGATAAAATTCTTGAATCGTTTCACGATAAGCTTGTTGAACATCCTCACAAAAAGCTTCTATCGTTGGATAAACAGCTTCATCACGAATGCCTTGGTGCAATAATTGATTTGGACTTGGAATAGTTGCTTTCGGTATCGCTCTATCGCCTACCGCTTCTTTTAAATATGTAAAATGTTCAAAAAACGGATGATTCGGATTAAAGGCCACTTTCCCTGTATTTCGAACATCGTATTTCTCTGTTTCTACTCCTTCAAAAAAATAGCCATGTTCTGGTACATAACCATCAATTCCTATTAAACCTTCCAGAAAATCTAAATGCCACCAGCTTCTGCGGAACTCACCATCAGTTATTGCTTTGAGTCCCACTTCCACTTGTTTATTCACTAGCTTGTCAATTTCATTGTCTTCCACCTTACGTAATTCTTCTAAAGCAATATTTCCTTCAGCAAAAGCCTTTCGAGCTTTTTTCAACGCTTTTGGACGTAAGAAACTCCCAACTTGATCTCCTCTAAATGGTGCATCTGTTCTAGTTAATCTCTCTGTAATTACTGACATTTTCATTCCCTCTTTCTATTTAGTATTTAAAAGCAAATAAAAAATCCGCCCTCACACAAAAGAAAAAATCTTTTGTGCAAGGACGGAATCATTGATTTCGTGTTACCACCTTGTTTTATGAAAACCTCACAGTTTCCACCTTTTCCAGTACTAAAGCAAAATACTACTATTTATACTGTAGCACTATAACGGGTGCACCCGTAACAACCTAAAGTTCTGTAATAAATTCTCCAAAACGTTCAATTGTTCCACTCAAAGACCATTTTCCATTTAGTTTTCTCTTCCCATTTTCAGCTACCAGGGTTCTCTGTAAAGATTCCACTTAAATGTACTTTTCTTATCGTTGCGTTTCATCCAATTCAAATTGTTTTATAATCTAAATTTAACGTAACATCAATTTAACATTCTACTATTCCATTGTCAATCTTTTTTATTTTATTTTTTATAATCTAAAGCAACTAATACAATTGATTCCATTTTCGAGCAATAGACTCTGCTTCTTTTGGAGTATTAAGACATTTTTTCTGGAACCTTTTCTCCCTTTTTAATCAAATTGATTGCACCAGCTATCATTGCTGCTCCGGCAAATCCAATAATACTTCCTACTACCAATCCAATGAAACGATTTCCTACTAAATCACTCACGAAAGCGCCACTTGATAGATTTGCCAGCAACAAAGCCAGGGGATTTTTAAAGAAATTAGCCAGCCCGTAATTGCGCACCATAGTATATTCCACAAAAAAGTTCAAAATCGTAATAACAATAATCGTTTGAATCACGTTAAGATCTAACGAGAATAGAAACATTCCTACTAACAGTCCAAAAATACCGCCAACTATCCGTTGAACGTTTCGATACATAATGACATTTAGCTTTCTTCCTTGAAGCACAGCCGCACAAGAAATCGTTATCCAATATGGATTACCCAATTCTAGTGCTAAACCCAGATAAGTAGCAAAAAAGATTATTCCTGCATGATGAATAGAAGACAATAGTAATTCTTGATCGTGCTTTATAGCATAGAGAAATTTCGTCTTAAATGATTCAGATTTATACTCTTCTTTTTCTTCAATAAGCTTTCTGTGCAACACACCAACTAAACTAGCCATTAAAATCGCAACCAAAACTCCACAAGCTACATAAATCGTAGCCCAAATAATCCCCGCAAGAGGCAATGTTAAGCCTGTTCCCATAGAACCTACCATAATTACAAAGAAGGATCCTGGATTTGGCAAATGAAGGATTCTGAAAATTAAAAGACTAATTAAACTGATTATACTAATCGTAATAGGGATCATCCAAGGTACAAAGGTTGATAAGGCTCCTGCCATAAAACTCAGCACTAAACAGATCCCAACTTTAAAGATCCGTTGCATCAATGCTTTGGTCGGAATTGGCTGGTAATACAAAAATGCGAAAGCTCCCAGTGCTCCGAACGTTCCAATTTGCATATTATTTAGCAAGTAGCCTGCCATAAGCATAATTCCAGTAGTAAATCCCGCACCAAAAACACGCAACAAAGAATCTTTTGTTTCTTTTATAGTGATGATTTCTTTAAAAAAGCTCCTTTTCTTTTCCAATATAAAAACTCCTGATCCATAATTGATTTTTTGCAGCTTTTATTCCTTCTCTCAAGTATACCGCCTTTGCAAATTTAAAAAAGGGCGTTTGTTATGGTAAATCCCTCATAATTTTGCTCTTAGTATTAAAATAATAATACGATAACAACTATGAAGGGATTTTTTTTGTTTACGATGATAATAATTGGAAAAGCCTATAAACAATTAAAAAAGCTATAGAGGTAATCATACTAACCGATTATTCTTTTAAGCTATTAAAGTATTTCTTTATACAATTTTTGCTTACTTCTTGTTTCTATAAATACTAAGTATTTACTTTCTAACTTCAGTACTAATTTTCCTTCCATTTTATCTATTGCACTTTCCAATCATACGCTTACATTCATTTGTTAACAATCGACTGAAAATTAATGCGAATAAAAAAGACCTAGAATAATTCTAGGTCCAATACTTTAGTACTGCTCCATTTTTTCCTTCAACCGGATCATTTTCTGGTTGACCAACACCTGCAACTGCTTGTTTGATTGCCTCGTAATCCTCTGCTTTATCTTTTTGCATACCTGGTTCTAGTCCATCAGGATAAGCACCCACTATTTTAAAATCATAACTTGCATCAATTCTTTTATGGGCTACACCTGCAGGAAGAAATAAAACATCCCCTTTAGAAAAAGAATAGCACTGAGCATCAGGACCTCCAAGTTGCACAGTTGCTTCACCAGCAATACAAGCCAATACTTCATGAGTATTAGAATGAAAATGATGATAAGAAAAAATACCGTTTACCCATCCATTGGTATACCCGTTTTTTTCAAATAGATCCTGCACATTCTGTGCTGGATCAAATTCGTTCAATAAATGAGCTA
This sequence comes from Carnobacterium viridans, assembly GCF_900102725.1. Taxonomy (NCBI): domain Bacteria; kingdom Bacillati; phylum Bacillota; class Bacilli; order Lactobacillales; family Carnobacteriaceae; genus Carnobacterium; species Carnobacterium viridans. The sequence goes on from NZ_FNJW01000008.1 coordinate 1,206,728, forward strand.
CTGCTTTTGGATAGTAGAGAACAGGCAATGGATTGTTAGGAAATGGTTTGTTTTCTTCGGTATAAATAGTCTCTACCATAAGATTTTCTTCCTTTCACTTCTCTAATCCAAAATTAGTTTAATCAAACTCTTCGTATTCATTTGGATGTTGCGCTTCTACTCTGCCCTCTTCACCTTTATCTAATGCATCGATTTCTTGAATATCTTCTTTTGATAATTCAAAATCAAACACATCTAAATTAGCTTTTTGATGACTAAAAGAAGAAGCTTTTACAATTGGCATGACGCCATTTTGTAAGTTCCAACGGATGATGATTTGTGCAGGTTCTTTTCTATATTTTTCGGCTAACTTAACAATCGTTTCATTTTCTAACACATCATTGATCTCACGACCGAATGGACTCCAAGCTTCCGTTAAGATGCCTAATTTTTTGTTGGCTTCCACTAATGCATTGTTATTAAAGTATGGGTGGCGCTCAATTTGATTGGTTGCAGGAGTAACGCCCGTCTTTTCAATGATACGTTCAAGGTGTTCTTGCAAGAAATTCGATACACCAATCGTTTTTATCAATCCAAATTTTTGTGCATCAACTAGTGCTTGCCATGCTTCTTCATATTTATCTTGTTTAGGCAGTGGCCAGTGAATCAAGTATTTATCAAAGTAATCAATACCAATACGATACAAAGATTCCTGAATCATCTTGATGGCCTTATCGTATTCATGCGCTTTTCCTGGTAGTTTTGAATTGATCATCAACTCTTCACGTGGAACAGATGAACGTCGAATTGCTTCCCCTACCATCCCTTCATTCATATAGTTGGTTGAAGTATCGATAAGTCGATAGCCCGCATCAATTGCTGTGAGAACACTATTTACACCTGTATCTCCTTGGATATTTACCGTCCCAAATCCAATAGCCGGCAAACTCGTTCCATCATTTAATTCGAATTTCTCAATTTTTGTCATCTTACTTCCATCCTTTCTATGAATCATTACACTATTTAGTATAAAGGAATAAGGATAGAGTATCATGGAATACGTCTTCAATAGTTGAAATGTAGAAAACAATAATCGAAAAAAATTTGCTAAAAAATACCGTAAAGGATATTAACCTTTACAGCGTTTTAAATAGCATTATAAGTTTATTCGTACTTTCAATAGCGAATCTTTATTTACTTAGGCATTTTATACTTCCTCTAGTTTAAGAACATATAAATCCCATATTTTACGCCCAGTTGAACCTTTATGCTTCAGTAGAAAAAAAGTTCTTCAAAATCCACTTTATTTTCAATGTTTTAGGTACTAATTGCATAAATTTTTGATTAATCGTTAATTCTTCGATAACCTTTTCGTTTTTCTCTAAATAAGCTGCGACCGTATCCAAAGAGCCTTCATTCTTGTTCAACCGTTCCATGATTATTTTCAAATTTGGACCGGTGATCAAAGAATGCTTGTCCTGTAATTGGTATTTTTCTCCTTCATCCGCAATACTCTTGATAAGCAGCAACAAGGCGATATTGAATCGGGTCCCTTTAAAAGTCACGATTCCAATGTTTGCTTGGTTATCCTCATACCAATAGTTGCCGTTATCATGGAACAGTTCACTTTTCATAAACTCAAAATCTTGATTGATTTTCTCGTTGTTCAAGTTTAAATAGGTCTCATTTTTTAACAGCATCTCCATGTTTTCCCGCACTTCATTAGAAACGAATCCTGCATCACTGATAAATTTAGGAGCCTTTCCTTCTGTCGTCTTATCGACCATAATACGTTTTGCTTTAATGTCTATATCTTTTACATTCCAAACTCTACCTGCCAATAAAATTTTACTTTCGATTTGGATATCCGGTGTAAATGGCAAGCTACCGATTCGCTCATGCTGGTAATGAACGGAAAAGTCACTGGTTGTCAAAAACATGGCGTAGAACTCTCTGAAGCGTAACATCTGTTCCCCTTCTAAACCCACAATTGCTTCTTCACCCATGATTTCAATGAACTCTTTTTCTACCATATAATCAATTAGGGTAGCCAAATCGGCATCTGAAATCTCTGCCCATACCGGGAAAAATTTATTCATTTGTCTTAATTGCTCTAGTGGTACACTTGTTTTTTGGAAAAGTGTGGCCATAATCTGATGCGCCAATGCATTGTACGGCATCACAATCATTTCCGTAGCGTCCATTTCTTTTCTTTCCAATAAATCCAAAGCCGAATAAGTTTGCAGCATGTCCCAAGGATCATCTTCCACAATATGTAAGATGCTTTGGTGCGTTCTACGGCCACTTCTCCCTAAACGTTGGCTAAGAGAAGATGTGGATGGAGGTGAGCTATACTGTACCACGCTATCGACTGTTCCAATGTCTATTCCCAATTCTAACGTCGAAGTACAAGTAATCGTAAACAAATCCTGCTCGTTGTTTTTCGCAAAAAATTCTACTTCTTCACGCAAGACTTTATCCACTGATGAGTGATGGGCAAAGTAACGAATTGGAAGATTCTCTTTCGTAGCCATTTTTTCCAATTTATGAGTGATTTCTTCTACTTTATTCCGCGAATTTGGAAAAACCAACATCGTTTCTTTTTGGGAATACTGATAGATAGCGGCTAAAGATTTTCTTGAAATAAATGGACCTGCTTCGCCACTTGTATAGTCTATTGTAACGAGTAGATCATTTTTATCAGAATCTACGAGAATATCTGTGTGGCGATTGCTTCCAAAGAAATTTTTTGCATAACTAAAATCAATCTTGCTTAAGGTTGCGCTCATTGCAATGAATCGTGGATTCTGCATGAATAGACTGATCCTCTGTATCAGGGATTGAAGATGAATTCCACGTTCTGTCCCTAAAAAACTATGCAGTTCGTCAATGATGATCCATTCTACTCCTTGAAATAGTTGTTGTGCTTCTTCAGAACGATTCACTAGCATGCCTTCAATGGATTCGGGTGTAATCAGTAAAATACCTTTTGGGTCTTTTATAATCTTTCTTTTTTCTGATTGGGATGCTTCGCCATGCCATCTGGTAATTGGAACATCCAAATACAGACATAATTCGCTAATGCGTTGGAATTGGTCATTTATTAAAGCTTTTAATGGTGAAATATACACTATTTTAAGTCCAGTATTCCAATCTTCCACACCATTTACTGCTGGAATAAAAGCTGCTTCTGTTTTCCCGGAAGCAGTCGGCGCAGACAAAATGAGATTATGATCCGTATTAGCGATTTGTTTGATAGAAGCATTTTGTATTCTAGTTAATTTTGACCAGCCTTTATCGTATATATAATGTTGGATATCTCTTTTCAAACTATCAAAAGCTTGCATCAGTAAACCTCTATTTCGTCATGGTCATCCATGTCTTGTTCCACCATGGAAGACTTTCTTCCAAAGCGCTCAGTAAGAATTTGAGTAAAGGAGTACTCCTGGTTTTGACGTAGTAGAGATAAAATTTCAATATAATCTTTAATAACCGCACGCGGTGTCAAGAAAGCCTCTGCACCTGGACGGTTTAACTGTGATTCCATGTATTCTTCAATATCGCCATCCTTTACAACTAAAGCCGTTTGATTAGCGACATTGTATATTTCCGACAGCTTTTTCAACAGAATAAAAATTTCTTCAGGCGTCAGTGGTTTCAAATCGATTACGGTACTGTTTACATTAATATAAGCTTTGTTTTTCATCAGTTCATTACCAAATCGAGTCTTCAATGCACCGTAGCTTGCTAATCCTCTTCGCTCATCATAAACCGTATTTTTTGTTGCTCCAAAATTGATGAACAAGCCTTTTGCTTCATTGGTTTTAGTTTCGTTGTATAAATTAAGGATCATCTCGTAATTTTTTTCCCGTGTCAACGATCGAGGTAATTTGTACAAATTAACGGATTCATCAAAATTGATGACAAATCCTTTATAACCAATTTTCAAAAACAATTCTGCTAGATTTTTTAATGCAATCAGATAATTCGAATCATTGATGACATTTTTGATGCCTAATTCTTTAGAAGCTTCGGTTTTGGTCGTGATATCCCCGCGAATCCAGCGAATAGCTTCGATTTGGAGAGAAACATTGTCTTCTGCAACTCCTTCAAAATACTTCATCAGCGCTTGGCCAAACTCATAGGATAACCCCGATGAGTAGAAAGAATTCGTTGTCTTCAAAATGACATTCTCCACTAATTTCCAATTGCCTCTTTCAAGTAGTTCCGGAACACTGAGGTTGTTTTCTTCAGCAATCTGTTCAAGCAACCCTTGGATCCATTGTTGGACAATCGTTTCGATGGCATTCCCATTGCGGTTGTTCTTGATTGTTATTTTATTGACGACTTCATTATAAAGCGCTAATGCTTTTCCTGACGAATCATAAAAACGGCGTGTCGGAGTTAAATCAATGGTGGATACCACGAAATTCTTTTGAAGTGCTAACGATTCGATCGTCCGCAAAACGAAACTTTTTCCAGATCCAAAATCCCCCACCCAAAAACGCAAGTCACTATTGCCGTCTTCTAATTTTTGTAAGGTAGCAATGATTTCCTCGACCTCATGGCTTCTCCCCACCAGCACGTGCTGTACTCCTTTGATCGGAACAACACCTGCTTCCAAAGAGTCAATAATGTCCTGGGCATCCTTTTTTCTCAGTTTCTTTTCAACCATCAATCCATTCCCTCATTTCTTCCATAAAATCTTCTTCAATAATAATTTGGTGTTGATAAATTGTTAGTACTTGATCATCAAATACATCGTATAAAATTTCATTTAGTTCATTAAGATAGGCTTGATAAAGCTTACCTTTTTTAGCAGCTTGTTGTTTAAACTCTTCTAAAGATAGTCCATTGTTTCGCACTAAATAGCTCAAGAATGCCATTTGGTCCGATGGTTGGCTTGCTTCTTGTTCCTCCGCTTCTGCTAAACTAGAGACAGACACAGCATGACTAGATTCCAACTGCTTTGTTGCCAACACGTTCTCCTTGTGAAAAAGAGGGTTAGAAACTGTATCTGGATTTATTTCTTCTTCACCCAAATAATCATCTACCCTATCAATGATAGCATATAGCGCAGAATTGGATGCGGTGATTAATTCATTGTCCAACTTGATTTTTCTTCGTGCCGGCTGTGCTAGTTTATCCAACAGTGCTGGCAGATTTTCGTACACTAACTCTTTGGCACTCAACAACTCTTGGTACTCTTCTTGTCGAGTTGAATGAATAAATTCATCACGTTGCTTTTGTTGTGCTTTTATTAATGGCAATGCCCTCTTCTCCATTAAGAAAATAACTAGTCTGTGTTTATTCGAATCCGTGCTGTTTTTGATGACTTTAGTGCCTATTTTTTTCAAATCTGGATCTTTGGCTATATCTACAAGAAACTTACTAACACTTTCAAATGGTTGATCAATAATAAAATTAGCCGCTTCATTCCATGCAGTCTTGTACACCGTTCTCAAACTCATTATGGTCGGGTAGTCAAAATCTAATTCCGTTTTTGTATCTAGATACGCTTGAATTTTCTGAACCGTTTTTTTCGGCAGATATTGCTGCAAGCTTTGCCAGCTCTGTTCATCTGCTGCCAATCGAAACCCTTCGATTTCTTTGCGAATGCTGTTTTCAGCGAGTAGATAGAGATCCGTTGGCAGACTGTTTGTTTCTTTCCAGATACGAACATCATATAATGGCAAACGAAAGAATTGTCTGAAATAATTATTTGGTTTTACTTTCCACTTAATCGTTTCATCTTCTAAATCAGCTAATACAATGTGCAACAAGTCTGCATACTTCTCCAAACAAAGAGTCATCAAAGCTGGAACTTCCGTAAATTTAGTGACTCGTTTGTTTACACGATTAAAATAGTCCATTTGTATACTTTCAAATGCCTGTTTATTCCGTAACTCTCCTGAAGGATCCCACCAGATAATTTTTGTGCCAAAGGAGGTTAATTTATATTCTTCTCTCGTTTCTTCATCCGGAAAAGGAAGACTTTCGCGGCATTCATCGATTTCTTTTCTCACTAACAAACAAATCTCACTAGCTAGCATGGATTCCAACACAAATGAAATAAAACTAGTCGCTTCTTTATCCTCTTGTCTATAAAAGGAAGTAACTACATTTCTAGCTACCCGATAGATTTCGTCAATAGCAGATTCTCGAGAGTAGTAATAAGTAGCCTTCACATATTTGATATTTTGATGCCGTTTTTTCAATTCCACATCTACAACATCACACACTCTGTTAAATAATGCTTCAATTTCCTGTTCTACTTGATAGGTAAAATCATCATTAAATCTTATATATGGTGTAATGTAACTGAGCCAGGCTTGTTTAACAGCCCTCCTAGAATGTTTTTTTTCTACAATAACATCTCTTGGATTAATAAACGATTCTTCATTATCTACTAACTCGATGATGGAGAGTTTTTGTTGTTCAGTTAATTGCTTTTTTTGAAATAAATTGTTTAGAAATTCAAACATTTTTAGAACTCCACCTTCCTAATTTACTAGTTAGAATGTCCTCTAAGTATACGGCTACTGACAGGTAGATTCAAGAACTCAAATCCCGTATTTTAAGGAATACATCCCTTTCTATTAATGTCCTAATAGAAAAGTACAGACCACTAATTTGTCTGACTATTACAATGACCAAAAATCGAAAAAAACGCTTAATATCAGTATAACTTCTTCTTTGCTTATGATATGATTGTCATAACTATGTGTACTAGAAAATAAAACAGGGGGTAAATATGACAAAATTTATTATCACGACTGAGAGCGGGTCCGACTTATCTTCAGAACTTATTGAACGCTACAATGTTCATGTTATTCCCATGCATGTTACTATGGGTTCGGAGACTTTTGATGACGGAAGCTTTGACGTTGAAGACGTTTATCGTTTTTATGATCAAACAGGTTCCTTGCCAAAAACTGCTGGAACGACTCCACAAGATAACAGTGCTGTTTTTGAGCAAATCTTTGCAAATTTTCCAGAAGCTCATATTATTCATATTGCGTACTCAGCAGTCACAACAGTATCTTATACTTCTTGCACTATTGCAGCTAAAGATTTTAATAATATCCATATCGTTGATAGTAAAAATGTTTCCGGCGGCTTAACTGCTGTAATTGTTGCAACTGCAAAATTCATTGAAAACAATCCTACTACTACGGCTGAAGAGATTGTTGCTTTTGTGGAAGATGTCCGCGAACGCACTCGTTTTGTTTTCTTGCCTCAGTCCTTACTTTATCTGAAAGCTGGAGGACGAGTTTCAAATGTAGCCTATCTTGGTGCCTCTCTTTTGAACCTTCACCCTACTATTGTTCTTAAGGACGGCTATTTAGTGGCTTCGAAAAAATATCGTGGGTCGTTTGATCGCTGTTTGAAAAATACCGTTAAAGATTTCATTAAAAACTATGACATTGACCCAGAGACAGTGATTATTGGTGGAACAAAAAGATTGAGTGAAGACCATAAACAACTCGCTAAATCTTTGTTGCAAGAAGCAGGTTACAACGACCCATCTTTGTTCTCAGCTGGTGCTGTTATTTCAAGCCATGGTGGACCTGGAGCTTTTGGTATTATCGGAATCGAAAAGAAATAGCTCACAATTTTTCTATTTAAATTCAAATTATTTGTTTTAAAAAAACTTAATTTATCGAAACTGTTTGCCTACAGTTTCCTTAAATTAAGTTTTTTAAATTGTTTCTAAATGCTTCCTTTCCCGTTCTGTTAGTAATTATAAAGGATAATCCTTCATTTTTTCTTAGACTAAAACAAAAGATTATATAATTTTGTTGACAATATATATAGAAGCATGTCAAGCTTTAAAACGTAATGATTACGATTTAAAACAATTGGAGGACGAGAAAATGAAAAAAAAGTTAAGTCAGTACATAGGATTGGTTGCTGTTAGTATTCTATTAGTAGCATGTGGAGACACTGTTGCTTCCGACCAAGAGTCACAAAGTAGTATGAGTGATCTAGCTACTGAAAGTTATGAAAATCAAATTATTGAAATCAATGGTTTAGCAGATCATTACCATACAGGTGATTCTGTTGAACTAAGTGCTCTGCCAGAAAAAGAAACTGAAACAACTCAGTGGCAGTGGTATACAAGAGAAAACGAAGAAAGCGAGTGGAAAGTTGTTTCTGGTCAAAGAACTAAAGACTTTATTGGAGAAGCTACTGCTGATGGGTTAGAAATCAAAGCTGCCTTAGTAGATGATAATGATGAGCCTTATGCTGAATCGGAACCTGCTAAAATTGTTATTGATGACCACCATGGTCATGATGAAGCGAGCAAACAAATCTATGCAGGCTATTTTGAAGATGATCAAGTAGAAAATCGCGAACTATCCGATTTTGAAGGAGAATGGCAATCTGTCTTTCCTTACCTTCAGTCTGGTGATTTAGATGAGGTCTTTGAACATAAAGCAGAAGAAAGTGACGCTATGACTGCTGAAGAATACAAAGACTACTACACTATTGGATATGAAACGACTGTTGATCAAGTTGTTATTGAGGGAAATCAAGTTACTTTTTCTGATGATGAAAAAGAATATTCGGGAACTTACGAAAATGATGGCTATGAAATACTTAATTACGAAAAAGGAAATAGAGGCGTACGTTTTGTCTTTAAATTAGTTGACGGTTCAGACGAAATGCCTGAATACATTCAATTTAGTGACCACAATATTTTCCCGGAAGAATCTCACCATTATCATTTATTCTGGGGAGATGACAGAGACACAGTTTTAGAAGAAATGGATAACTGGCCAACTTATTATCCTGCTGAGCTAGATGCAACTGGACTTGTTCAAGATATGTTAGCGCACTAAACTATTTTAAACTCACTTTTTTTAAATGTACTATCCATAAACAAATTTCAAATTAATTGATAACGATCCATTTGTTGAATGCGTTTGTCAAATGGATTCAGGAGGAAAATATGAAAAGAAAATGGTTTGTTTCAAGTATGCTCAGTTTGTTTGCAGGTGTGACTCTTTTTGGATGTGGACTAGAGCAATCTGACAGCGAAACAAAGAATAGCCCAGAATTATCAGTTGTTACCACTTTTTACCCAGTTTATGAATTTACAAAAGAAGTCGCTGGTGATCGCGCTGATGTTTCTATGATCATAAAACCTGGAACAGATGCTCACGGTTTTGAACCAAGTGCTCTCGAGACGTTGCTGCTATAAATGATGCAGATGTGTTTGTTTACAGTAGTGGTGAAATGGAGCCTTGGGTTGGTAGTCTGATGAGTTCACTTGATAGTGAAGACCTTATTGCTGTTCGTACAGCTGATGCTGATAATTTTATTAGTACTGAAACGCATGAACATGAGCATACAGATAGCAGTGACCACAGTGATGAATCGCTTGAAGTGGACGGAGATCTACCTACTACTGTTGAAGTTAATGGACTAGCTGGTCACTACCACACTGGAGATATTGTACAACTTGTTTCCAATTCAACTGAGATGAAAGATTCAACTAAACTGCAGTGGTATATTCGTGAAGCTAACGCAGACTGGAAGGCCATTTCAGATCAAACACAGGAAACATTTGAGTATGAAACAACTGGCGAAAGTTTTGATGTCAAAGTTGTCTTTTCTGACAAATCAGGTACAGCATATGCTGAATCAGCTCCAGTTGAGATTGTTATCGATGATCATGAAGGTTCAGACCCTCATATCTGGTTAGATCCAGTATTAGCTCAAGACCAAGTGACAGTCATCAAAGAGGCATTGATTCAAGCTGACCCTGAAGGAAAAGTTGTCTATGAAGAAAATGCTGAAAAATTTATTTTAGAACTTCAAAAATTAGATCAAGAGTATAAATCAGCTTTATCTTCAGCAACTAATCGAGTGTTTGTCGTTCAACATCAAGCATTTGGATATATTGCTCAACGTTACAACTTAGAACAAATTGCTGTTGGAGGCATTTCTACTGAAGTAGAACCTAGCCCCTCACGTATTGCAGAGATCAGCAAATTAGTTAAGGAATATGATGTTCCTGTGATTTATTACCAACAAGGTGCAGATTCATCTATTGCACAAACAGTAGGACAAGAAACAGATACCGATATAGAAGTTTTATATGACCTTGAAAGTGTTTCTCAAGAAATGCAAGACGAAGGCATGGACTATCTAAGTTTAATGCGTAAGAATTTGGAGGCTTTACAATTAAGCATTCATTGATTGGTGATTGAATACTTGTAATAGATGATTATTTTAAGAGAGAGAACTCCCCTTTTTTCACACGGGAGTTCTCTCTCTTTAATAGTTAAATTCTAAGCAACTATTTAATTAATTTGATCAATCAATCCGTTTAAATTCACTAATTATTAATTGTTTTAACGATTTCAATCATGGCTTCGTTAAATTCTTTTTGAAAATATGAAGTATTGTTGTAGTTCTTATTTACGATAAGGCTAATGTAAAAGTGAGGTGCATTTTCAATGGAAACTCTGACCAGTCGCGGGCGATCTTTTACTAAAATAGGACTCATAAAAGCAACCATGCTAGTGGATGAAGCAATGGATAATGCCGTTTGGATTTCCTTGGTATAAAGAGTCTGTAGCTGTTCAATCTGGTTGTTTTTAGTCCATTCTTCAAAAATACGCTGATGGGTGTAACCTTGTGCTAAGGAGATAAATAGTTCATCTTGAAGTTCAGTTGCCGTGATGATGCTTTTCTTTGCTAAGGGGTTATCAGGAGATACCCACAGTGCCATTTCCTCTGTTTTCAAAGGAATCTGTAATAAGTTTTCTTCTGAAAAAGTAGGACGGTCGCTTCCAATAATGGCCAATGGAACTTGACCTTTACACACCAAATCCAGCATCACATCAGAACTTTCTTCTTCAATGAATTTCATAGAGGCTGAAAACTTTGTCAAATGTGGCATCAGCTGGTTTAGAAAATGTCCTCCAATAGTTGGTAAGAAGCCAAAGTAAACAATTTGGTTCTTCAAATCATGAATTTCTTCTTTAACTTGTTCTACTGTTTGTAAAATATGGGTTGAGTGTTTAAGCAATATCTCACCATTTCCCGTCAAACGCAGATTCTTGTGAAGTCTTTTCCTATCTATTAATACCGTATCTAGTTCTTTTTCAAGGCGCTTTAAAGCCATTGAAATAGAAGGCTGAGAGACGTAGAAATGCTCTGCTGTTGCAGTAAAGTTCAAGGTTTCAGCTAATTGATTAAAGTAAACTAAATCTTGTAGGTTCATAGTGTCCTCCTATAGGATGTTGTGAATTTAATAACATAAACAAAACGTATACTAAACTGTATTTCTATAAATTTTATTTATCATACCATAAAAAAACGATATTTTCTAAGTAAAGCAGAACGTGATAAAGTAATGTATGTGCCAAAGCGCTTACAAATAATCGTGAAAGATGCGGTATTTTTAACGGGATGAACTAGTTTTCAAATGATTCAAAATTGATGATTCAGTCGTTCAAAGGGTGTAGTCGTAATGGTAGTTCCGTTGACTGTACTAATCGCCAATTGGTTGTTTTAAAAGCAGGTATTAAAATTAAACTCATAATATAAAAAGGATGGTTGGAAAATTATGACAGATGAACAAACGATTAAATATGATGCGCCGACAATAGAGCAAGAAATTGACGTAATAAGCACATATCGACTTGAAGACAGAGCTCGCGAAGTCGTTCCTCATGGCGGATTTGATTATATGTCCGGGGCTTCAGGAGATGAGTTCACATTGAAACAAAATAATGAAGCGTGGACACACAAAGGAATTTTGCCTCGTGTATTAGCTGATGTAGAAAATCCAGACACATCGACTTCTATTTTAGGTCATGACATCAAAGTACCTTTTATTATGGCACCTATTGCAGCTCACGGGTTAGCTCATGCAACCAAAGAAGCTGGAACAGCTAAAGGAATTGCTGAATTTGGCGGAACAATTATGTCTATCAGTGCTTATTCAGGAGCTACATTTGAAGAAATCGAAAATGGCTTGCAAGGCAATCCTCGTTGGTTCCAAATTTATATGAGTAAAAATGATGAAATGAATAAAAATATTCTTGATGAAGCTAAAGCAGATGGTGCGACAGCGATCATTTTAACTGCTGATGCAACTTTAAGCGGAAACCGTGAAAAAGATATGCTGAACAAATTTGTTTACCCATTTGGCATGCCAATTGTCTCTCGTTACTTGACTGGATCAGGAAAAAACATGTCTTTGAACAATATTTATGCTCAATCTAAACAAAAGATCTGTCCAGAAGATGTTAAATTCATCTCTGAATACTCAGGATTGCCAGTCTTTGTTAAAGGAATTCAAACTCCTGAAGATGCTTCATTGGCAATTGGTGCTGGAGCAGCAGGTATCTGGGTTTCTAACCATGGTGGACGTCAATTAGATGAAGCACCAGGTTCATTTGATACATTGGAAGGCATTGCTGAAGTTGTTGCCGGTCGTGTTCCAATTGTATTTGACAGTGGTATTCGTCGTGGAGAACACATCTTCAAAGCCTTAGCAAGTGGTGCAGACATCGTGGCTGTAGGTCGTCCAGTATTATTTGGACTTGCTTTAGGCGGATGGAAAGGCGTTAAATCTGTTTTAGATTACTTTGAAACAGACTTGAAACGTGTTATGCAATTAGCAGGAACTCAAACAATTGAAGATGTAAAACAGGCTCGTTTGTTTGATATGAAAAAATAAATTTGTGTGAATTTGGAGTAGCGCTGATGTTCTTTAATGGACATCAGCGTTATCTATTCAGTAGAGCAGAGGATTTTTGGACAATAAAAAATTGCACTTATAAGAAAGAATCTAGCTATAATACGCACTTATTAAAAAACGGATAATGGAAGGAAAAAAATTATGATATTACAGACATTACTTGCAGTATTACCTATTGCATGGCTGATTATCTCACTTGGCGTACTAAAGATGCCAGGTACAAAAGCCTGCTTGATTGGACTGCTTCTTACACTGGGAATTAGCATTGTTGGTTTTGATTTCCCGGTCATGAATGCTTTTACAGCCACATTAGAAGGTGTTATTAATGGCATTTGGCCAATCGTTTATATTATTATAGCAGCATTGTTTACGTATAATCTTGCTACTTATTCTGGAAGCATGAAAATTATCAACCAAATGCTGACAGGTGTCTCCAAAGATATGCGAGTATTAGTTTTATTGATTGCTTGGGGATTTGGTGGATTTTTGGAATCAATCGCTGGTTTTGGTACAGCCGTTGCGATTCCAGCTGGGATTCTAGCTTCATTAGGTGTAAGCCCAATTATGGCAGCCGTTATTTGTTTGATTGCAAATACTACTCCAACAGCTTTTGGAGCAATAGGATTACCTGTAACCTCATTAGCTCAAGCAGGAGGATTAGAAGTAATGCAGACATCTTATATAGTCTCATTACAGTTATTCTTACTTATTCTAATTGTTCCTTTTATTTTGGTTATGCTATCAGGCGAAAGTATAAAAGCATTAAAAGGCGTCACTCTAATTACCTTATTGTCAGGACTTGCCTTTGGTTTACCTCAGATTTTTGTAGCTCGCTATATCGGCCCTGAGTTACCGGCTGTTATTGGTTCTTTAATTTGTATTTTAGTCACAGTCTGGGCAGCACGTTTAGTAAAAACACCAGCAGATTCTCCTTACTTAGTCAAAAATAATGACCAAGTAGGACAATCATCCGTTACCTTATCGGTAGCCTTTAAGGCTTGTCTGCCTTATATTTTTGTTTTTCTATTTATCATTTTATCTTCATCCTTATTCCCAGCCATCAGCGGTACATTAGGAAAAATACAATCTTCGTTTGTAATCTATTCTGGCGAAGGTGCTAAACCTTATGTGATCAAGTGGCTAACTACTCCAGGAACATTGATCATCTTAGCTACTTACCTAGGTGGATTGATTCAAGGGGTTTCCTTTGGCAAAATAACAAACATTTTTTGGAGTACAATCAAGCAACTTAAAAATACTGCGGTTACTGTGAGTGCAATCGTAGCTCTCTCCAAATTAATGGGATATAGTGGTATGATCAGTGTACTATCAACTTCACTTGTTTCTTTTACCGGACCTTTATTCCCACTGATATCTCCTCTAATTGGAGCTGTTGGGACATTTATTACCGGTAGTGATACGAATGCGAACATTCTTTTTGGAGCGTTGCAAGTTAATGCTGCTCAATCATTAGGTGCAAATGAATACTGGTTAGCTTCAGCTAATATGGCGGGTGCAACAGCCGGTAAGATGATTTCTCCTCAAAGTATAGCTGTCGCAACTGCAGCTACAGGTCTGATTGGACAAGAAGGAGCAATCACTAAAAAAGTATTTAAATACTTCGCTATGTACTTAGGTGTTATTTGTTTGATTGTATTCTTCTTAGGCAAACTGTTAGGTATGATTTAAGTTTAAAATTAGGCAATATCATTTACAAGAAGCTATTAAAATCAACTCTGCGTCAAAATGGTGTTGATAGAAGAAAATAAAATTTCTTCTGGAATAGACGGGTTTGCTTGTGGAGAGCCATGGGAACGTCTGAAGTTGCTGTATTCTAGAACGTGTTTCAAAAAGCAAACCTGACGTCCACTTTGTCATGGCTGTAGTTGCTTTAGCTACGTACAGACATGATACACTTAGGCGCAAGCCTACAGTGCTTCTATATAATGCTCGATGGTCGGTGACCATACTGCGCTTATTCGCTCCAGTTGCCCTAGCTCTTGCGGCTTTAGTCGCTTAGAGATAAGGTATGCGTTAGAAGTTTCAGGTCTAAACGCTTTTAGTCACACTCCCAATGAAGCGCTAACGCTATATAATTCGCATTGAATCCAATGCATGGCTACAAGCAAACCCTATTCCTCCAGAATTTTCGTGCCATTAATTTAACTAAACTATCAACATTAAAAAGTATAGAGCCTTAAAAACGACCTGTTGTACATTTCTAAAATGTACAACAGGTCGTTTTTTTTGTTTGCTCTCAATTGAGGCTTGTTAAAAAAATTTCTTCAGATAAAAGTAGAAATCAACTGTTTATTAGTTAGTCAATCGGGGGATAAAGATTAGCATTTATTCTCGCCATTAAATATTCATTTTCATACTTTCCTTCTCTTATTGCTGCGAGCTGTTTAAGTCCCTCTTTTTCAAATCCAAATTTTTCATAAAGATGTATAGCTCTTTCATTGTTCTCAAACACAGTAAGTTCGAGCCTAACGAGCATTAACCAATTATCTGCCATATCTATAAGTGCAGCTATTAAAGCAGTACCAACACCTTTATTTTGATAATCTTTATGAATCATTATACCTATGTTTCCGCTATGTCGCATGCGATGACTGCCATTTACAGATAACCCAGCGGTTCCTACAATTAGTTCCTCATTATCTTGTCCCTTTGAAATAGCGACAAATTGGTGCTGATTAGCATCCATATTAGCAACAAAATTTTCATTTTGTTTTATTCTCTCTGACGGGATACCTAAAACATTTTCAAATACCCCTGGCATACGTCTTAATTCGTTTAAACCTTTACCATCCCCACTATTAATTGGTCTAATATAAAATTCCATATGTATTCCTCCTTCAAAGGATATAAACTGCTAGTTAATAATTTCATTATACAGTTTATTCTCTTTTTAAATTCTATAAATTGAATTTATTTTTAAATTGTATCGATGCTAACACTCTAGAGTGTTAGCATCGATTGATCGTCACTTACCAATGAACTTTTCCTGAAAAGTGACACTTCCTTTCCACATATTTTTATTTGTTGGTTTATGCTTTTTTCTAAATTAAAGTTATTCAAAGTCCATTAGCTGTGTTGACAGTTCACCTGAATCTTTGTTACTATAGCTGTTAAATTGATAACGTTTGGTTTGCTGCCGAGTAAACCTAGGATATACGTATTTTCTACTCCGATAGGCCCTGCAGGAGTAGAAGTTATGTGTATCCTTTTTTATGTTTAGGGGGAGATTATTATTTTTTCACTTATTAGTTTGACCGTTGTTACTAGTTTTATAGATTCTTTCAACCCATTTGCTATCGCCCAACAATTTACTTTACAAGGTTTGTTAAAAAAGACACATCACATTTGGTATTATATTGTAACGTTATTTTTAACAAACTATTTAGCTAGTTTCATTTTCTATACCGGTGTATCGATTTTAAATGAACAGTTTTTGACAACCTATTGGACAATACTGGCATTCCCAACTGCTGTCTTAGCCTTTATTGCTGGTAATATTCTTATTTGGTATAGTATTCGTTCTTTTTTAATCAATTGGAAAACTAGAAAGTTTCTTATGGATAAGAGTGATAATGAGACAAAAGAGCTAGAGTTGAAGTTTTCTGAAAAAAAAGTCACTCCAACTTCTTTGATAGGTATTGGTTTTACAACTACGGTCATTGAATTTTCAACAGCTGCTCCTTTTATAGCCTATTTGACAGTTGTTCAGCAATTTCAACCGACATTTGGCCAATTATTATTGCTACTACTAATCTACAACCTTATTTTTTCTTGGCCGTTATTTGCCTTGTATTTTCTATTTGTCGGTTTTCAAACAACTTTTGAAAAGATATACACACGCATGAACGTTGTGCTACAAATGGTTTCAGCTTTTTTATTGCCTATTTTATTTTTCATTATTGCGCTTTTATTACTAACATATGCGGTAAATATTATCTTTTAACTAATCAACTTTAAGATTACTTTTCATTATTTTAGGTATTATGAATTTAATTTATGTTTAACCCTTAGATAAAAATATTTATTGTTAACTATTTCTTCTAATAATTATTACTTATATAAATAGATATCGTCTTTGCTAAACCAAGGTGTATATTAAACTATACACATTTCTTATTTTTTTTATTAAAATATATCTTTTCTTTCTAAGTGCAAAGATATACTTTCTGAACTAATATTTTATATCAACAAATAAAAGAAACACTTTCTAATTTTGTTATGATTTTTAGACATAACAATTATAAAAAGTGTTTCTTAATTATTTACTTTTAAAATTTTACAGCTTTTTTCCTTATTAATTTGTTACCTTACTTTCCCATGATGTAGCCGTTTCCATCAACACTTCATTTAATTCTTCAATATTTTTCTTCCCTGTTTCTTGTAACCAATCACGACTTACTTGTTCTCCATTGCTAGCAAAAGGTAATACCCCCTCTTTCCATGTTGCTCGTCCGCATAAAACTCCATTGAAAGTTGACCCTGCTTCTTTGGCAAATATTAACGTTCTTTGGAATAGTTTTGCACTAACTCCAGCACTTAAGAAAATAAATGGCAATTTCGTTGCTTCACTTTGTTCTTTAAAGTATGCAGATGCTTCTTCTTTACTATAAACAGATTTTTCTTCGGTATACCCTTCGACAAAATTCATATTAACTGGAACTTCAACTTTCAATACATCCACATTATATTGTACCTTAGAAAATTCTTTCATAGCTTCGATAACTTTATGGGGTTTTAATTTAGCGTATTCTTCACTTTTTACGTTATCATTTTCTGCATCATATGTGACAATTTCTAAGAAGAAAGGTATATCTTCAGCCACACATTCAGATCCTATTCGCTCCATAAAAACATGTTTATATTCATTGATCTTTTGATCTTCGTCTACATCATAATATAATAAAAACTTAATCGCATCTGCTCCAACTTTCTTTAGTCGCTTTACAGACCATTCTGGTAGTAAGTCTGGCAAACGTCCAGGCTCAGTTGCATCATAACCTGTTTTTTCATAGGCTAATAATAAACCGGCTTCCTTATCACGTACTTTTGCAGCTGGCAATCCATATTCCGGATCTAGAAGAATAGAGGTTGCAAAAGGAGTTAATTCTTCAGAAACTAGTTTTTTGAAGTGAATAATGCCTTCATCCCCAATTTCTTTGGTGCTATTGTCAGCGATCATTTTTTTTAAAGATCCACGCTGATCAATAGCTAATGCGCCAATTACTCCATGGTCATTTGATAAACGTTTTAAAGCTTCTTTTTTGCTTTTTGTTAACTTCATTGTCTCTTTACCCCATTTTCATTTTATTTTGTAATATATTTCGTTAATATAGTGTCTATTTCTGAATCACTCTTTGCTTCTTTTAGTAAGTTCTTTACTTCTTCTTTCATTAATAATCTTGCCACTTTTGAAAGTAGCTGCAAGTGTGTGCTGCCTTTTTCTTCTTCAGGAATCAATAATGAAATTACAAAATCTATTTTCTTTCCATCCATAGAATTCCATTCGACACCTTCTGTTAACTTAAAAATAATCAGTGCTGGTGCTTTAATTGTATTGCTCTTAGCATGTGGAATAGCAAAGCCATCCATCATTCCTGTTGTACCCTCATCTTCACGATTATTTAAGGCTTCTAACAAAAGATTACTATCTTCTGCATAACCTCTATCAACTGCTTCACGTGAAATTAAGTTAAAAACATCTTCTTTACTATTTGCAGAAATACCTACTAAAATAGATTTTTGAATATCCAATCCCATTCTGTTTCGCCTCAATTCATTTATTTTTTCTTTTCTACTGTTGGTTGTGATTTTTCCATACTATATTTACGAATCATTCCTAAAACAACCCCGCCGATAATTGATCCTATGAGTATTGCAACTACCCATAGTAAACCATTCGTTACTACTGGTAAAACTAAGAAACCACCATGTGGAGCGGGTACTTGTACTTTAAACATATACGTTAGGATTGCTGCTATAGAAGAACCTAACATCAAAGTAGGAATTACGCGTAATGGGTCTTTAGCAGCAAATGGAATAGCACCTTCTGTAATATGTGTTGAACCTAATATAAAGTTAACTAAACCTGAATTACGTTCTTCCTTATCATAGTATTTCCCGAAGAACAATACGGAAAAACCAGTGATTAGAGGAGGTGCCATGCATGCTGCTGAAACACCAGCCATAAAATATGAATTTCCTTGTGCTAATAACGCAGTACCTGTGACGTATGCAGCTTTATTAATAGGGCCTCCCATATCAAATGCTGACATACTGCCTACAATCAACCCTAATAAAATTGGGTTAGAATTTTGAAAACCTGCTAAAAAGTCCATCATTCCGACATTAACCGCTTCCATTGGTTGGGAAATCGCAACCATTAGCAAACCTGTAACGAATACCCCAATAACTGGATATAAGAAAATTGCTTTTAATCCATCTAGAGATTTCGGCATTCCTTTTAGTACTCTACTTAATAGCAAAATAGTATATCCTGCTATAAACCCTGATACAATTCCACCTAAAAAACCTGTCCCTCCATTGTTAGCCACTAAACCTCCAACAAATCCGACAACCAAACCTGGTCTTTGAGCAATACTTTCAGCAATATAAGCAGAAAGTATTGGTACCATTAAGCCCATAGCCAAACCACCAATTTGGTTTAAGGTAGCTGCAAATTCATTGTATTGTGCGTTTGTTGGATCTGCTGAAAAAATCCCCCATAAAAAAGAAATAGCAACAAGAACCCCACCACTAACTACGAAAGGTAACATGTGTGAAACACCATTCATTAAATGTCTATAGATCAAACGGCCGATACTTGTTTTGTCATTTTCTCTTTCATTATTTGAGTTATTGACTTTCTCATTACTTTGACTTGTAACAGTTCTAAGTTTCCCTTTACCATTAATTGCATCTTGAATTAAATTATCAGCATCTTTAATTCCTTTACTTACTGAAACGTCAATAATTCTTTTCCCTTCAAATCTCTCAGCGTGTACGTCTTTATCTGCAGCAATGATTACTGCATCAGCGTCTTTAATTTCTTGGGTAGTTAATGTGTTTTCAACTCCTATTTGTCCATGAGTTTCGACCTTAATTTGAACTCCAGCTTTTTTTGCTGCTTGTTCTAGAGCTTCTTGCGCCATGTAAGTATGAGCAATTCCTGTTGGACAGCCAGTTGCTGCAATGATATTAAATTTTGACATAATTATATTCTCCTATTCTATAATTAGTTTTTTTACATTCATTTGTTTTTTTAATTCTTCAACATCAGAATAATCTGTTAAGCCAGGTGAAAAAGCTGTAGAACTTCCAGCAGCAACTGCTTCTTTAAGAGCTTCTTCTAATTTAAGCTCTTTTTTTAATGATCCTATAAATGTTCCTAACAATGTATCTCCTGAACAAGCTGTATTTATAACTTTGCCTTTAGGAGCATTTACATATAAGCTTTCTTCTTTAGTAAAAAGTAAACATCCCTCTTCACCTAGAGAGAGAAGAACTATCTCAGCACCCATTTCTACTAACTTCTTCCCATAATAACTTAGTTCTTCATCAGTTAAATTTTCTTTTTCAAACCACTTTGCTAACTCTTCATTATTGGGTTTAATACAATAAGGATTATATTTCAAACTATCTAGCACTACTTTCGAACTTGTATCAAGAACTAACTTAAATTTATTTTCTTTAGACAGTTTAGCAATTTCTATTATAACCTCGTCAGTTACTCCTCTTGGATTACTTCCAGAAACAAATAAAATGTCTTCTTCACTTAATAGGTTAATTTTGTTAAGTAATTCATCAACTTGTTCTAGTTTTATTAAAGGGCCTCTATTGACTAATTTGTACTCTGTATTTTTTGACTCAACATGAGTAAACACATTTATTCGAGTCGTTCCCTCTACATGAACAAATTCTGTTTTAATTCCCTTTTTTTCTAATTCTTCCTCAATAAATGTTCCTGTAAATCCTCCGCTAAAACCAAGAGCAACATTTTCAATACCTAACATTTTTAAAACAAATGAAATGTTTACTCCTTTTCCATTTGGTTGTATATCTTCTTCTGAAGTTCTATTAACTATTAGCGGATCATAATTATTTGTTGATACAAATAAATCTATAGCAGGATTCATCGTGCAAGTGTAAATCATCTAATCCCTTCTTTCATTTTTTTCTTATATCCTCTATAATTTAATTATGTCATAAAAAACAATGTAAAGGTTTTCAGCTTTAACTTTATTTATCAAAATAGCAAGAAAAGTTTTCCAACTTTTTGAAAGAAGGTGCCCTCTTAATGACCATTTCATATTTACAAAAAAATGAGAATAAAGAAGTCCATTTTAGTAGTTCAGAGTACTTTTTATTAGAATATATAGAAAAAAATTTAGATGATATGCCAGAAATAACTATAGTTAAATTAAGCGAATTAGCAAATGTTTCAACATCTACTATAGTTAGAACTATGAAAAAAATAGGTTATGATGGTTTTACTTCTTTTAAACATCATTTGAAAAATGAACAAGAGTATAATCCAAAGTTTGCCATTATTGACCAAGTAGACAAAAAAATTCGTGAAGCTATAATGAAAAATGAACAAGAAGTAACTAGAACCATACAAATGTTAGATAGTGGTACCATTGAAGATGCTATTCAAAATATAAAAGCTTCTGATAAAATCACTATTTTTGCACGTGGATTTTCTGAACTTATAGCTAAAGAAATGATGATTAAGTTTCAGCTTATGGGAAAATATTGCGAACTTCATGATGATCCGAACATCATAAAAAGTATCAGTAAAAAAATTGATAATAACAGTATTGTTATATTTGTATCATTAAATGGTGAAACACCTGAGCTAGTTGAAGCAGCAAATAATTGTAATCAGCATAGTATTAAAACTATTACGTTTACTGCAAATTCACAAAGCTCTCTGGCTAAATTATCTGAAATTACTTTCATCGGGTTTAAATCTTCTTTTTCTTATTTTCCTGATTACGAAGTTCGATCCAGACTTCCACTACAAATCATGACTCGGATTTTATTAGATTCGTACGCAATAAGAACACAATGACAAAAACTGAAGCTACTACTTCACTTATCATTTAGACAGAATAAAAAATACCACATTGAGAATTATCAATGTGGTATTTTTTCGATATCAAATCCTACTATTTTCAGAGTGTTAGACTGCTAAAGGTTAACGCCTATTTCTTATGAAATTGTGTTAATCTCAATTAATTCACCTGATAAGCCTACTTTTATCCCCTGCTCTATTTTATCTTGTCTTGATTCATGAACCATTTGAAACTTATTTGTTTTTATAATTTGATTGTTTTTACTCTTGAAGTTAGCATCTAAAGATTCATTTGACCCTTTTATTAGAATGACAATCACTTTGAATCCACTCTCAAAAACTTTACAAGGACTATAGTGAAGTGTTGTACCGTACATTTCAATTATACTTCCTGCAGGAACATAGAAAGCCTTAGCATCTTCTTGAGCGTTAAAATAACCATTAACTATTTGGTTTCTTTTTCCTAAAATCATAATGACATCCGTTAAAATTAAATTAATTTCACTTCCTTGATGAAATTCAAAAGCTGAAAAAGAAGTATTCTGCCCTGAACATTCGCCTGCTTCAATAGGTAATCCAGCATAAATATCTGCTTCTATTTCTTTTACAACTTCAAAATTTTCCAAATTAGGATTAGAAGGACTATAACTATTTCC
Organism: Carnobacterium viridans; assembly: GCF_900102725.1. NCBI lineage: Bacteria > Bacillati > Bacillota > Bacilli > Lactobacillales > Carnobacteriaceae > Carnobacterium > Carnobacterium viridans. The sequence goes on from NZ_FNJW01000008.1 coordinate 1,229,181, forward strand.
TACTTTTGGGATTTCTATATTTTCTTTTGCATAATTTTGAATATCTGCCAAATCATACCCTGTAAGAACATTTCCGAACGCATTAAATTTGGGATCTGTTATATCATATATGTCATATTTTTTATTTTCCATACGAATTTTATCAATCGTTTCCATACTTCTACCCCTTTAGAAAAATATTTTAAAAGACACAATTAAAGTTAATTGTGTCTTTTAATATTTATTGAATTCATTTCACTTTATCAAAATATGAAACAGCTGTCTCATTTAAGACAATATTTAGTTCTTCTATATTTTTTTTACCGACTGTATTCATCCATTCTTTACCAGCTTTTTCACCATTTTTAGCAAATACTTCAATTCCATTACTCCATGTTGCACGACCACATAATACTCCATTGAACTGTGAACCGGCTTCATGAGCTAGTTTCAAAGTATCTTGGAACATTTTAGCAGAAACTCCAGCACTTAGGAAAATAAATGGCAAATGTGTAGCTTCACTTTGTTCAACAAAATATTTTTTTGCTTCATCTTTGGTATAAACAACTGTATTACTTGAATTATATCCTTCAACGAATTCCATATTCACTGGTACTTCAACTTTTAATACATCAACTTTATATTGTGGTTTAGAAAATTCTTTCATCATGTCGTTTACTTTATGAGGTTTTACTTTAGCATATTCTGCACTTTTAGCATCACTATTAGTTGCATCATATGAAACCAATTCTAAGAAGAAAAGAATATCCTCTGCAGCACATTCTGATCCAAGACGTTCCATGTAGACATGTTTATAGTCATTAATTTTTTTATCTTCATCTACATCGTAATACAATAGGAATTTAATTGCATCTGCTCCAGCTTCTTTCAAACGTAGTACAGACCACTCTTCTAATAAGTCAGGTAAGCGTCCAGGTTCCGTAGCATCATAGCCTGTTTTTTCATATGCAACTAGTAAACCAGTACCATCTGCACGTACCTTAGAAGCTGGCAATCCATATTCTGGATCCAATAGAATAGAAGTAGCGAATGGTGTTAACTCAGAAGAAATTGCTTTCTTGAATTCGACGATATCTTCTTCATTTGCTGGTTTATTTGCTGCTGAAGCTAACATTTTTTTTAATGAACCACGTTGGTCAATTGCTAATGCCCCAATTACACCTTTTTCATTTGATAATTTTTTTAAACTTGCTAATTTATTTGGTGTCATAATAGTTCGCATCCTTTAGTTTATTTTTTTTATAAGTACTTTTTCATAATATTCAGTAAACAAGTTCGTATTAATAAATCCAGTTTGTTTTTCTATCGTATTCAACATACCTGTTGCCATACCAGTAGTCATTATTTCTATATCACTTGCTTTTTTTGAAATTGCGCTAGCTAATCCAGCAACTGTCGAATCACCTGATCCTACTGGATTGACTACATCAATTTTAGGAATCGTCAAACGATAACATTGTGTTCCATGCTTAACCAAAGCTCCATCCGCTCCTAAAGAAACTACAATCCATTCAACACCTGAAAACAATTGGTTATCAGTTAAAATTTGTTTTAAATGCGTTAAATCCTTTATTGGTTGTTGTATCAATTGAGCAATTTCTTCCTGATTAGGCTTAATCAAAAAGGGTTTTTTATCGCCAGTTAAGCTTGCTTTTAACGTTTCACCGGAACTATCAAGTAAAACAGGAATACCTTTAGACGAGGATATCTCAATCATTTGAGCATATAATCGTTTACTTAGCCCTTCAGGTAAACTTCCTGAGATGGTCACAACTGCTATGTTTTCTAATTGTTTTTCAAAATGTACTAAAAACTTAGTTTCATCGTTACTATTTAAAATCGGTCCTTTTTCTAATATCTCTGTTTGTTGCATGTCATCATGTAAAATTGCAATACAGTTTCGGGATTCTTGGTCGATGGCCATAAATTCATGCCTTATACCTGTTTCATCTAATTGTTTTTCAATGAATTCCCCAATTGTCCCGCCCAAAACACCAGAAGCAATTACTGGAGAATTTAGTTGGTGTAGTACTCGAGCAACATTTAACCCTTTTCCTCCAGCAGTTTTAGCAACATCATTCACCCGATTAACTGTATTTAAATGCAGTGTTTTTAATGGATAAGAGATATCTACCGATGGATTCATCGTAATTGCTAAAATTGATTTAACCATAAATACAACTCCTTTAAGTTAATCGTGGTAATATCCTTCATTCCATAAATCAAGTTCTTTTTTAAAGAAATCTGGATTGTCATGTTGTTCAGGATTCTTAGGAGCAATTGCATTAATTTTTTCAATCATCTTTTTATTTTCAGGAGTTTCCTTATATTCAGTATTTAGGAAAACGGAAACGATATCTTCAGCTAAAAACTTCCCAACTGTCGTCCCACCAAATCCAATAACATTAATATCTAATTCTTCTTTCATGTATCGTGTGATTGCTGCATTGCTAACTAATGCGGCACGAACACCATCGTTTTTATTAGCTGCTACTGTAATTCCAACACCTGTTCCACATAAAACGATCCCTCTATCGGCTTTTCCGTCACTAACTAGTTCTCCAACTCTCTTGCCAAAGATAGGATAATGCGTACGGCTTGTATCGTAAGCTCCAACGTCAATAACCTCATGCCCTTGTTCTTTTAAAAAATTAGAAATAGCAATTTTTACATCTGTTACAATATGATCGTTACCGATTGCAATAATCATCGTTTAATTCCTCCTCATTTAATTTAGTCCTTTATTAAATCATTTTTTCCAACATATCAACTCGGACTTGATGGCGACCGCCCGCATATTCAATATCTAAATATGAATCAACAATACTTTTAGCTAAAGCCGGTCCAACAATTCCTGAGCCAATAGCTATTGCTTTTGCTCCATTATGTTCTGTTGTCATATGTGCGGTTCTTTCTTCTGTAACATTAGCTGTAATCATGCCTTTTATTTTGTTACTTGCCATAAACGAACCTGCACCATATTCATCAAACATTAACCCACGGTCTGCTTTTCCTTCTAAAATAGCTTTTGAAACAGCTGTTGATGAATCTACAAAGTCTTCAGCTGGTTCTTCTGTTAAGTCTAAAACACTATACTGTTTGTCTTGTAAGTATTTCTTGATGGTTTCTTTCAACTCAAATCCCTTTTCATCTGAACCTAATGCGATTTTCATTTTTATTCTCTCCCTTTATTAATGATTATTTTTTTCGTCTGTCACTTTCACTTCAGTATATTGTTGATAATGTGCTAATATTTCATCTGTTACTAAATAATTTGTAATTAAATAGTCAATATCATACAGATTATAAAATTGATAAAAGTCATCTTTATTTAATTTATGGTAATCTGTCAATATATATTTAACTTGTGCATTATTTAAAGCAGTTTTTTGTGTTTGTCCTTCTTCTGTATCTGCAGTCATGATGCTCTCATTTTTTATTCCATTAACTCCGACAAAGGCTCTATTAAATTTCAACCTTCCAATTGTCTCATTCGTTAATCCCCCTACGAAAGCTCCAGAACGTTGTCGAAAGTTTCCACCAGTTAAAATGAGTTCAATGTGAGGCTTTTCTTTCTGGAACCTTTCGAATACCGGCAAACTATTAGTAACTACTCTTAGATGATTCACAGTGATATAGCTTGCTAATTGTTCTAAGGTTGTACCGGGTCCAATAAATATTGTTTCTCCATCTTGGATCTCCTTCGCTGCCATTTGAGCAATCATTCTTTTTTCTTCTATATGAAGTTCACGCTTTTCTACATGAGAAGCTTCATATAGAATGCCACTTTTAACACTCTGCGCTCCTCCGTGTAATCGGATAATTTTCCCACTACTCGCTAGTTCATCTAAATCCCTACGAACAGTCATATCCGATACATTTAATTTTTGAATTAAATCTGATATTTTTACAGTATCATGTTTATCCACTTCTTCTAGTATGGTTAATAATCGATTTCTTTTCATTTTCCTCACCTCTTTTTCATTATCTGAATTATAGTGCTTTTTTGTTTTTTTGTTTGTTTTTATTTTATATGAACATAATCTAACATTTAAAAAAACATTTGTCAACATTAATAGAGATAAAAGTTGTTAAATCAACTCATTTATCTATCTTATAAAAATTATCTACTATTAAACATTACCTATTTATCGTTCTTTTTTTTATTTAAAATCCTCTATCCATTTGTTTTACTTTGAATTATCAGAAAGAAAGCGTTGACTTTTTATTATATGGGGTTATACTATAGTCATAACAACATTAACAAACATTTTAAACCAATAACAAACAAGGAGGCCTGCTCAATGACAAATATATCTTCTGAGAAAAAAAATAAATTGTTTCTAACTGAGGGTATTTTTATATCTGAAAACGTAACTAGAGATAGTATATTCGCAGAAGTTGCTCAGCAACTAGTTGAATTAGGATTAGTAAAAGAGAATTTCTTAGACAATTTAATTGAGAGAGAAAATAATTTCCCTACAGGACTAGATTTATCTGTAGTGCATAGTTCTCTACCCAATATTGCCATTCCACATACTGAAGGAGAGTTTGTTAACACTCGATGTGTGATCCCAGTTAAACTAATGACACCGGTACCATTTAACAACATGATTAGCCCTTCAAAATCTTTAGATGCTAGCTTTTTATTTATGATTTTAAACAATGATCCCGAATCACAAACGAATATTTTGTCTGACATAATGGGGTTTTTAAGTACCACTGATTCTAAGGAACTCAACAAATTTTTCGATTATACAAAAAAAGAAGACATCTATAATTTTTTACAAAAAAATTTCTATTTAATTTAATAAAACGACTATCAATCTATTAAATATATTATAAGGAGGAAAATATAATGATTAAAATTTTAGCAGCATGTGGAGCAGGGGTTAATTCAAGTCATCAAATAAAAGATAGCATTGAAAGAGAAATGACAAACAGAGGGTACAGCGTTCAAGCTGATGCAGTGGTTGTTAAGGATATCAATGAAGAAATGATAGCTAAATATGATATTTTCACACCAATTTCTACCCCAGATTTAGGTTTTAAAATACCTATTCCAATTGTTGAAGCTGGTCCTATATTATATAGAATTCCAGCAATGGCCGTTCCAGTATTTGATGAATTAGAAAGAACTATTAAAGAAAACAATCTTTAACAAAAAATTATTTCAAAGGAGATACGATAAATGTTAGATGGTATTGTAAAATTTGCTAATATGATTTTCCAGCCTTTAATCAACTTAGGGTCTGCACCTATGATGATGATTCTTTTAACAATCTTTGCATTAGTTCTAGGCGTGAAATTTTCAAGAGCTCTTGAAGGTGGTATGAAACTTGCTATTGCTTTAACCGGTATGGGAATTGTCATTAATATTCTAACTTCCGCTTTTTCAGGAGCTTTACAAGATTTTGTTGCTAATACAGGTATTCAACTTTCTATTACCGATGTAGGTTGGGCACCCTTAGCAACAATCACTTGGGGTTCACCATATACTTTATTTTTCCTATTAATTTTAGTAGTTATTAATATGGTTATGCTAACTCTAAATAAAACAAAAACATTAGATGTAGATATATTCAACTTTTGGCATCCAGCGTTACTTGGTATCATTATTCTATATTTCTCTAATAACCTCTTCATTGCTACTGTATTTGTAGTTTTTATTGGAGTTCTAAAATTCATAAATTCAGATTTAATGAAACCTACTTTTAATGATTTACTGAATATGCCTGAAGAAAATCCTACAACAACAACTCATTTGAATTTTATGTTAAATCCAATTATTATGTTGTTTGATACAATTTTTGATAAGTTCTTCTATAAACTTGATAAGTATGATTTCAATGCTGCAGAATTAAATAAAAAAATTGGTTTTTGGGGTTCAAAATTCGCAATTGGTTCTTACTTAGGAGTATTTGTTGGTCTACTAGGGCAACAGTCAGTGACAGAAATATTCACACTAGCCTTTACAGGTGCTGTTTCTCTAGAGCTTTTCTCATTAGTTGGATCTTGGTTTATTTCAGCTGTAGAACCTATTTCTCAAGGTTTGACCAACTTTATGGCTAAACGTTACCCTGGTCGCAAGTTATTCATTGGTATTGATTGGCCATTCTTAGGTGCACGTGCCGAAATGTGGGCAACAGCCAATATCTTAGCACCTATCTTATTGATCATGTCTTTATTTTTACCAGGAAATTCTATTCTTCCACTTGCAGGTATTATTGCTATCGGATTAACTCCAGCTTTATTGGTTGTCTGTCGTGGTAAAATGTTAAGAATGATCATCATCGGAGTTTTCATGTTGCCAATCTTCTTATGGTCAGGTACTATGATTGCACCATTAATTACAGATACAGCACAAAGCGTTGGTGCTTTCCCAACAAGTTTAGATTCAACTCAAATGATTTCTCACTCAACAAAAGAAGGCCCAGTTGAAGGTATGCTTGCAATGGTAGTTGGAAAAGCTGTAAGTAACCCACAAGTTAACTCAGTTTTATTAGCTGGAGGATCAATGGTAGCTTATCTTCTATTATTCATATGGTATGCAGGTAAAATGAAAGTACGTAATAGAATTTACGCAGAAGAAAAAGATCCTAAAGTTTCAACTACTGCAGATAAAGCTAAATTACAAAAGCATAACTAATTAAGAGAATAGACAATAAATAGCCTTAACTTTAACAAAAGAATGAGTCCATATCCCATTTCAGGGGTATGGGCTCATTCTTTTGTTTATTTATTTTTATTACTTTGTATAATTAGATCATTGTATTTCTCAAACTGATTGCCATAAGAATAACTAAGCTTCCATTTTCTTCTTTAGATAAGAGGGACCACTATTTTGTGTAATCCGATTTTTGGAATTTGTAGATAAATGATCCAAGCTTCTTTTTTCCTTTTGAAATGGTCAGTATTTTCTTCATCCCTTAGTTATCATTTTTTGTATACTGATATGCCGTTTAAATAAGTTTCGTGCAAGTTCAATTGAGAATCTATCACTAAGAAATCTGCATCATATCCAGCCTGCAAACTGCCACAACAATCATCGATATGGCAACTTCTTGCTGGAACAACGGAAGCCATTCGAATAGCTTCTTCAACTGTAGCAATATCCCAATCACAGATATTTTTAACAGCATCAAGTAATTTCAAAATACTGCCGGCTAAACTTCCATTTCCTTTTAAACGAGCTGCACCATTTTTTACTTCAACTGAAAATTCCCCTAAGGTATAGTCTCCTTCGGGCATACCACCAGCTCTCATGCAATCAGTAACTAGAGCAACACACTCAGGAGTTTTAGCTTTTATCAAAACTTCTGCAGCTGCTGGATGGACATGGTGTCCATCACAAATCAACTCAGCTACTGTGTCTTTCGTAGTCATTGCTGCTCCAACCATTCCAGGTTCTCGATGGTTCAGGCCGCTCATTCCATTGTATGTGTGAACAAAGATTGAAGCACCCGAAGAAATCGCCCTTTTCGCTTGTTCATACGTTGCAGAACTATGCGCAAGAGCAACAGCAACACCTTCTTTGACAACACTTTCTGTAAATCCAACAGCTCCTTTTCTTTCTGGAGCAATGGCTATTTTCTTTATTAATCCTCTTGATAACTTTTGCCAATGATGAAAGGCATCTAAATTGGGATCGTGAAAGAACTGAGGATTTTGTGCTCCTTTATGCTCTTCTGTAAAGAAAGGACCCTCAAAGAAAATACCTCGAATTTTAGCCCCTTGTACTTCTTGATAGTGATTTCCTATCGTCTGACTCACTTGATTCAATGTTTCAACATCTGAAGTCAAAGTTGTGGGCAAAAACGAAGTCACTCCGCAACTCAATAAGCCTTTTGACATCACTTTAATGCCTTCAAAGTCATTGTCCATTACATCATGACCCATGAAGCCGTGGATATGCGTATCCACTAGCCCAGGAGCAATCCATTTGCCTGAGTAATCAAGAATAGTTTCATTTCCATCAGGTAATTCCTTAAAATAAGCTCCAAACTTTCCTTCCCTTATGGCTAAATACCCTTCATTTTCTATTCCGCTTGGTAAGAAAAACCGGCTCGCGCGTACATAATAGTTTTTCATTTTTTTCATCCCTTTTTTCTGATTATTCCTTGTAATCGTGTATTGTTACGCCCTTGACTACTCGATTAACTGTTCCAGATTTTGAAGGAGTATCCGGTGTATTCTTGACTTTAACAGAAGACAGCAACGATACAGTTTGCGCTGCCATGATAAACGGTAAAGCAAGGTAGCCTTCTGGTAATAAAGAGTACTGTTTATCAAAACCGAATGTTGTGCCAGAAAATTCTTGTCCTTCTACAGACTGAGCAATAGCAATGGTTTGTTTAGCAATGTGATCATGTTGAATTTCTTCTAAAATATCCAAATCGTACTTGCGGGTATAGTGGTCGTTATTTACAAAGACAAAGACCAGTGTTTGTTCATTTACAAACGACTTAGGACCATGACGGAACCCCATAGAGGAGTCAAACATAGTTGCTATTTTTCCAGCTGTTAACTCCAATACTTTTAACTGAGCTTCGCGTGTTAATCCGGCTAAGCTGCCAGATCCTAAATAAATGATGCGATCGAAACCATCTGCTAATAAGTTGTCCAGCTGTTCTTCGTTTTCTACCACTTCTTTACCCATTTTGACCGCAGTGGTTACATAGCTTTCTTTTTCTGCTAAAGAAGATTGATCAAAAACCAGTAAAGCAGTCAATGTCATACACGTGAAACTTCCCGTCATAGCAAAACCTTGATCATTCGAACGCTCAGGCATTAATAACAGAAGATTTTTTTCATCTTGAGAAGCCGCTTTTGCTAAAGCTCCATCTGCTGCACAAGTAATCATAATGTGTCGGATATTTTTTACGCCTTGATCAGCAATTACAACTGCTGCAATACTTTCAGGACTATTACCGCTTCGTGCGAACGAAACCAATACTGTCCAATCCTCTTCATGCAGATGATCCTTTGGAGAAACTACAATATCAGTTGTTGGAATGCTTTCAAAGATATAGGAATCAGTGTCGCCTGCCTTGTTTAAATAGGGTACAATCGTGTCACCAACATAAGCTGATGTGCCAGCTCCAGTAAAAACTATACGTATTTTCCCATTTGCCTCTTTTTTTATTTGTTCCAAAAAAGAATTGATTTTCTCTTCTTGTTTCTGATAATTTTTCCACGCTTCTTCCCAAATTTCAGGTTGTTGCATAATTTCTTGAGTAGTGATCGTCGCTCCAAGATCCTTTAATTCATTTTGTGATTTAGTAAATAGTTGCATGATTACTTCACTCCAGTCTATTCGTCTTCTTCATCAAAATCTTCAGCATCCAATAAATCATTCACTTTCACGATACTTTCTTTCGTTTCCACTATCAGAGAATGAGTGTTACCAGTTAAAGTTGCATTTACAAAACTGATAATCATCGGCAAGTTCATACCCGTATATAACTCAAATGCAGAGCCGCTCATAATTTTTTTTGAAACAATATTGCAAGGAGTACCACCTAATAAATCAGCGAATACAATATAATCTCCATTTAACGGATCAGCAACTGCATTAAATTTTTCAGTAAATTCTTTTTCACCTTCATGTGGCAATAAGGACACAGTGAAAATATTTTCTTGTACGCCTAAAATCATTTCTGCACTTTTCTTTAATTCTTTACAGAAATCTCCATGACTTACCAGTATTAAATTGTTCATATTTTTCATTCCTTTACTTGAATCTTATTTTGAAATGACTCCTAATGCGGATAAAGCAATAGATACTACTAATACAATAAAGATAGCTTTAGTAGAAGTGATGTTCTTTTTGCCTAATAACCAGTAAACAGCTCCAACGATTACTGCTGGTAAAAGACGAGGCATAATCATATCAACATTGTTTTGTACATCAACCACTAAGTCTCCGATAGAAGGTGTCCAAGATAAACGAACATTGATCATGGTTGCAACTAGAGCTCCAACCATGAATACTCCTAATAATGTAGCAGCATCTGTGATAGCTGTTAGTCGACTCTGCATTGTTGTGACAAGAGATACCCCTTCTCTATGAGCAATTTCAAGTTGTTTCCAACGGAAGAACATTACAGCAAAGTTAACGAGCATCCAAATAAATGCGCCAATCGGATTTCCACTTACAGCCATATTAGCAGCTAACGCTCCAAATATAGTAGGCAGCAAAGCTCCAAAAATTGAATCTCCAATAGCAGCAAATGGTCCCATTAAACCAACTTTGATCCCAGCGATTGATTCTTGGGCATCAATGCCTTCTTCTTCTTCAATCGCCATATCGATCCCTGTAACAATCGTATTTAAAAAGTTACTTGTATTGAAAAATTGAGAATGTGTTTTCATCATTGACTTCAACTCTGGTGTGCCATCACCATACATTTTTCTTAATTGAGGTAAGATTGTATATAAATACCCAGATCCTTGCATACGTTCATAGTTCCAACCTAGTTGAAAACCAAACAAACTTCTTCTATTGATTTGGTTAAAGTCTTTTTTTGTCAATTTATAATTAGATTTCGTCATCTTCTATTTCTCCTTCCTCTGATGCTGAACCATTCATTTGTTGAACTTTTGGTGCTTCTATAGTTCGTTTGTATTCTTTAAAGGCGAATGCAAATCCTATCAATGCGATAGCTAACATTGGCATACCTGTAAATGTATTCGCAAATCCTTCTACTACACCAGCTACAGATCCGCCAAGTAATTGAATATTTCCAAATACTGTCGTTAATAAGGCCGTAATAACAAATCCTAAAATCAAGTAAGGTAGATGTTTTTTCACTGGTAAATATCTTAATAAGATAGCGAAACCAACAGCAGGCAGAACAGCACCGGCTACAGCTAATCCGTTACCTAACCACAGTAATTGGTTGTTTAAGACACCAACAATAGAATTGACAAAGCTTCCGCCAAAACTTAATGCTAGCAATACTGGGACAGCTCTAGATAATGACCAAGATAAGGCCCCCATAAGAAAGTTTCGTTCAATTCCTTTGTAATCCATCTCTTCAATCTTTGTATCAATGCGATGTGCAAAAAATGTATTTGCAAATCTTCCTAAAATATCCATTTGAATCATTAATCCTGCTACTGGAACTGCGATTGCAGCGATTGCTTGCTCTGGGTTCATACCAATTCCTACTGAAAAAGCTGTAGCCAAAACGGTACCAGAGTTAGCATCTATTTTTGAAGAACCTCCAAATGTACCTATACCTAAAACAGTTAATTGCATACTACCACCAATAATAAGTCCAGTTGTAACATCACCCATAATTAAACCAGCTATTAATCCAGCGAATACCGGTTGAGCAAGACCAGTATAAACTTGTAATTCATCTAAAATTTGATACCCTGCGTAAAGCGTTAACAATATAATTTGCCACCATGCAACTGCCATTATTTTTTCCTCCTCTATCTTTATCTATTTTTAAATATGTTGTTTTAACAAACCAATAAAGTTCTCTTCGCGATCGCTTGGAACCATTTGTGATACCAATTCCACGCCTTTTTCATTAAGTTGCTTGAAGTTCTCAATATCTTCTTCTAGAACGTTGATCGATCTTGTAATAGATTTTGATTCATCCGATTGAGACATATTTCCAACGTTGATTTTTTTAATTGGTACTCCCAATTCAACTAGCTTTAATAATCTGTCTGGTTTTTTTGCAATGATCAGTAACCGCTGTGAATCATATTTTCCAGCTAGAATATTTGCAGCTGCTTTTTCGATTGATAAAATACTTAATTTGACCCCCGCCGGAGTGGCCAATTTCAACCCGCTCTTTTCGATTGCATTTGTTGTTACGCTATCATCTACCACCATAATTCTGCTGATACCTAGTTTTGTGGTCCAAAGATTTGCTACTTGTCCGTGAATCAATCTTCCATCTATTCTTACTGCTGTAATACTCATATTACTCTTCCTCCTTATCCATTTTTTTAAATTTTGGTTCCATTTCCAAACTTATTGTCTCTGACCAAATGCCTTCTGTTTCAAAAACAATAATCTCATTTTCTCCCTTTTTAAAGAGAGCTTTTGGAACATATAACGATAGAGTTGGTCCCTCATTCCAAAATCGCCCAATGTTAAATCCATTTACTAGAACGATTCCTTTGCCAAACGACTCCATGTTGATAAATGTATCTTCTGGTGCATCGATTTCCACTTTATACTGGTAAAACGATGGCGAATGCTCTTCCCATTCTTTATCAAAGTCAATAGACAACGGTTCTGAAAAGTCTAAGCTGTATTGCTCCCAATCGGTAATAAAATGCAGATCAGACATGACTCCTCTTCGGATCCCTTTTTGTTGCGTATCTGCCAATAACTTGTGTCCGTAATTGACACGCCCCATATTTTCTACTAGTACATCCAGTTGGTTAGAGCCCGTTATAGGTGAAGCGTATATTTTTTCTCCAATCTCTTCTTGATATTGTGTGGCTATTTTTTCTTCATTAAAGAAAAACTGGAGACGATCGCTGCCATCAATTACACGATAAAATTCTTTTTGACTGTCTTTTTCCACATAACTTCTGTAAAGCGTATACCCATATTGTTGACCTAGTTCTTCCATTGTTTTTGGGTACTTAGATTCTTGTTTTTTAGCGATACGATCGACAATAGAAAGCAGACTTACTTTTCCAGTGACCTTTATATCCTTAATGTTCATGCTTGTCTTTAACAAAGGGCTATGTTGTTTAATATCAGGAAAAAATTCTTGCATCATTTTTTGTAAAGCATAATATTTCTCTGTCGGATTGCCTTGTTCATCTAAAGGAGCATCATAATCATATGAAGTTACTTGCGGAAGATCTTTCCTTAACCTTGCCGAACTTCCATTCATGAAACCAAAGTTCGTTCCACCATGAAACATATAAAGATTTAAACTTCCTATCTCTAAAGCTTCTTTAACATCGCGAGTTAAATCATGAGCTTCTCTCTTTATGATTGGATCATTCCAGCGATTAAACCAGCCGTCCCAGTATTCCATACACATCAATGGCCATTTTTTTCCCTTTGATTCGTGAAAATCTTTTAAATCTTTAAAATTCTCTTTTGAATGCGAGCCAAAATTCCCAGTTGTTAAAATATCTAGGTCAGTCATTGTTCCTGCTTCTTGCGTAGCTTTCCATGCCCCATCTGATGTGAAAATAGGAACGGTTACACCAAGTTGTACCATCAATTCGTAAAGCATTTTTAAATATTCTTTGTCTTCGCCATATGAACCGTATTCATTTTCTAGCTGCATCATGATCACAGGTCCACCCTGGTCTACCTGTAAAGGTGTGATTTGTTTAAGAAGCTTTTTATAATAGCGAGAAACTTTTTCAATAAATGCTGGATCTGAAGAACGTATTCGCATATTTTTATACGTTAGGAGCCAAGCCGGCAATCCGCCAAATTCCCACTCAGCACAAATATAAGGAGACGGGCGCAAAATAACAAACAAATCTAATTCCTCTGCTATTTGAACAAACCTTTTGATATCAAATTGACCTGAAAAATTGTATTCTTCTTCTTTTTGTTCGTGTACATTCCAAGGAATATATGTTTCTAATGTATTAAAACCCAACGCTTTTAAATTATATAAGGAGTGATACCAATCCTCAGGAAGAACTCGGAAATAGTGAACGGCACCAGATATGATTTTGAACGGTTCACCATTTAGTAAAAATTCTTCTTTTATTTCAAATGTATTCATTTAAGTACTCCTCTCGTAAAACGTTTACATTCAATATATTAATATACTAAGTTGACATCTGTCAATCTTTATTTTAGTAAAAATAGAAAATATTTACTAAAAAAGAAATAAATGGTAAAATTCCTTTTTTTAAGTTAGTATATTAAGTAAATGGTATAGAAAGGAGATAGGAATGAAAATCCCAAAGTATCAACAGATTAAAGATGATTTGCTCAAAAAAATTGAAGTTGGAGAGTTTAAACATGGCGATCGATTTTACAGTGAAGCGGAGTTAGTTAAACTTTATAATGTTAGTTCAATCACTGTTATTAGAGCTGTTCAAGAATTAGTTAATGATGGTTATCTCTTACGGTTCCAAGGAAAAGGTACCTATGTTTCTCGCTCCCGTAAACGGAAACTTGTGGAGTTTTCAGACATTGAAATTTATGCTGGTGAACCAGAAACGGTAGAGGTTTTAAGCTTAAAAATTCAACATAATGAAGAGAAAAGAAAAGAATTAAAACTAAGAAAAAAAGAAGACTACTATGAAATTGTTCGGTTAAGAAAAGTTAATGAGGATCCATTTTTGTTGCATCTTTCTTATATTCCTAGCCAATTTATTAAAAATGATGTTCCTAGCCTTGATTATTATGATTCTATTTATAACCGTTTTAAAAGCGACTTTAACATCTATATGTATGATGAAGAATCAAAAGAAACTAACGAAATTTGCTTCCCTACAGATGATTGGGTCGCAAAATTATTACAAATGAACACTAACGAGCCTACTATCAGACAAGAAAAGAAAACTATTTTACAAGATGGAACTGTTGCTGAAGTAGTAGTCAGCTACAAAAAGTGGAACTACTACAAGATAGAGTTATCGTCGTTTAAAGATCAATATTAAACAATAAGTATACTAGGAGGCATACAAATCTTATGGCAAGAATTGCAATTGATATGGATGAAGTTATCGCTGATTTTTACAGCAATGATTTAAAGGTATACAATGAACTTTATGAAGCTGAGTTGACTATTAGTGATTTAAATGGACAGTATGTAAGTGAGCTTTACCCAGAAACGGATAAGATCATGCGTTATATACGTAATACTAAAGGCTTCTTTAAAGATCTGCCTGTCATTGAGAATGCTCAACAAGTGATAAGTGAATTGATGCAAGAGCATGAAATCTTCATCACTACAGCAGCTATGGACTTTCCAAATAGTTTTGATGATAAATTTTATTGGCTTCAAAGTCACTTCCCTTCTATCCAAAAAGAAAATATTGTTTTTTGTGGCAATAAAAGTATCATACATGCTGATTACTTAGTTGATGATAACATTGGTCATTTCAGCAACTTTTCAGGAATCGGATTGCTATTTACTGCCCATCATAATAAAAAAATTGATTTTCCCAATCGTATGGAAAACTGGAAAGCTGTTAAAGATTTTTTCCAACAACTTACTGAATAATTTTTAAAACTGTCTTAGTTTTTCTCGGGACAGTTTTTTCTATTGAACTATAAAAAGTAATCTTTATTTTTAGGTTTTACTAAATTTTACTTGTATTTATTTACTAAATTAATTACACTAAGAATATCAAAACATTATTAAGGAGGATATACAAAATGAATTTAAACAACTTGAAAAAAAAATTCACCGAACTTTTTAAACAAACTGATATGGAAGCGTTTTTTTCTCCTGGGAGAATTAACTTGATTGGAGAACACACTGATTACAACGGTGGGAATGTTTTTCCATGCGCAATTACTTTAGGGACATACGGTTTAGCAGCAAAACGTGAGGATAAAACGCTTAACTTCTATTCTGAAAACTTTGCTGAATTAGGTATTATTTCTATTGATTTAGATAACTTAGAATACAATGTAGCAGATAGATGGACGAATTATCCTAAAGGAATGATCAAGTTTTTAAAAGAGTCTGGATATGATATCAATCAAGGACTAGATATTCTTTATTACGGTAATATTCCAAATGGAGCGGGTCTTTCCTCTTCTGCTTCGATTGAATTATTGACAGGATTTATAGTACAAACACTATTTGGTTTAGACATCGATCGATTAGAGTTGATTAAAACTGGTCAACGAGTGGAAAATGAATTTATTGGGGTCAATTCAGGTATTATGGATCAATTTGCAGTAGGTAAAGGCAAAAAAGATACAGCTATTTTACTAGACTGCAACACTTTAGAATATGAATTGATTCCAGTAGTGTTAGAAAATCATTCAATTGTTATCATGAACACTAAAAAAAGACGTGAGTTAGCTGATTCTAAATACAATGAACGACGTAGCGAATGCGATCAAGCATTAACAGAATTGCAAAAATTTCTTACTGTTTCTTCATTAGGTGCGTTGGATGAACAAACATTTGCTGACCATCAATCTATTCTTTCAAATGAAACCATTCTAAAAAGAGCACGACATGCCGTAACTGAGAATCAAAGGACACTTAAGGCAGCCGTAGCTTTAAAGGCTGGAAATCTAAAAGAATTTGGTCAATTAATGAATCAATCACATATTTCTTTGAGAGATGATTATGAAGTAACTGGACCAGAATTGGACGCAATAGTTCAAGCTGCCTGGGATCAACCAGGGATTTTAGGTGCACGAATGACGGGTGCAGGATTTGGCGGATGTGCCATCGCAATCGTTGAAAACGATAAGATAGATGATTTTATTGACCAAGTTGGAAAACAATACCTAGATCAAATTGGCTACCCTGGTGAGTTTTATATCGCTCAAATTAGTGATGGTCCTAAATTGCTTGAGGAGGAATCAGTATGACAGTCTTAGTCTTAGGAGGAGCCGGTTATATCGGTTCTCATGCCGTTGATCAATTAATTGAACAACAATATGACGTCACAGTAATCGATAATTTACAAACTGGACACCGAGGTGCGATTCATAAAAAAGCACGTTTTTACCAAGGAGACATTCGTGACAAAGCCTTTATGGAATCTGTTTTTGAAAAAGAATCGATTGAAGGAGTTATGCACTTTGCAGCAAATTCTTTAGTGGGAGAATCAATACAACAACCGCTACAATACTTTAATAATAATGTCTATGGAACTCAGGTCACTTTAGAAGTTATGCAGAAATTCGCTGTTAAATCCATTGTCTTCTCTTCTTCAGCTGCTACTTACGGCGAGCCAAAAGAAGTTCCAATTAAGGAAACTGCAGACACCAATCCTGAAAGTCCGTATGGAGAAACAAAATTGATGATGGAAAAGATATTGAAATGGTGCGACAAAGCTTATGATATGAAATTTGTTGCTTTACGGTATTTTAATGTAGCTGGAGCAAAATTAGATGGCAGCATCGGTGAAGATCACTCGCCTGAGTCACATTTAGTTCCTCTTATTTTACAAACGGCTTTAGGACAAAGAAATGAATTAACCATTTTCGGAGACGATTATGCTACACCAGACGGTACTTGTATCCGTGATTATGTCCATGTAGTCGATTTAGTTGAAGCACATATCTTAGCACTCGAGTATTTGAAGGCTGGAAATCAAAGTACTGTTTTTAATTTAGGCAGCAGTACTGGTTTTTCAGTCAAAAAGATGCTGGATACTGCACGTGAAGTTACTGGAAGAGAAATCCCTGCAACAGTAACCGTACGTCGAGCTGGAGATCCTAGTACATTGATTGCTTCAAGCGAGAAAGCAAAAACTATTTTAAATTGGAAACCTCAATACACAGATATAAAAGATATCATAGCATCAGCTTGGAATTGGCATAAAAACTCTCCTCACGGTTATACAGACACACACAATTAGAAAGGATGAATGTATATGATCGATCAATCAGTAACCGACTTTATTCAAATCGGTTATCAAAATCAAGAAATTCATCCGTTAGATGTTCTTCTTAAACAAAATCAATTGCTCGCCTTGATTGGAAAACAAGCTTTAGATTCAGATATAAAAGCTTCTATGCCATTACCAAATCGTTTGGAAACATTGGATACACTAGTAGATTATGCTATTCAAGAAAATGTGATTAAAGATTTGGAATCTGAAAGAGACATATTATCCGCAAAAATTATGAATCTCATCACTCCTTTACCTTCTGAAGTAAACTGGAAATTTTGGGATCTTTATCAAGAAAGCCCTAAATCTGCTACAAATTACTTTTATCACCTTAGTCGGGAAAATGACTATATTAAAACAAGGGCCATTGAAAAGAATATCGAATTTACCAAATCTACTGTTTATGGTGATTTAGAGATTACAATCAATTTATCTAAACCAGAAAAAGACCCTAAGCAGATAGCTTTGGCTAAAACAGCTCCTACTTCTTTCGGGTATCCTACTTGTCTATTATGTATGGAAAATGAAGGTTACGAGGGACATATAAATCATCCAGCTAGGAGCAATCATCGTATTGTCCGTTTAACTTTAAATCAAGAAAATTGGGGGCTGCAATATTCACCTTATGCTTATTATGAAGAGCATTGTATTTTCCTGTCACAAGAACATAAACCAATGAAACTAGAAAAAGCAACATTTGAGAAGCTTTTAAATATAGTAGAACAATTTCCACATTACTTCGTAGGATCCAACGCTGATTTACCGATAGTTGGAGGCTCTATTCTTTCTCACGATCATTACCAAGGTGGCCAGCACACATTTGCAATGGCAAATGCAGCTACAGAGCATTCTTTTACATTAAAAGATACTCCTTCTGTAGAAGCTGGAATCGTCAAATGGCCAATGTCAGTCATCCGCCTAAGAAGCGCTAATCAAACAGAATTGATAACTGCTGCAAATCTTATTTTAGATCAGTGGCGTTTGTATTCAGATAAGTCAGTAGATATTTTAGCTCAGACAAACGGTGAACTTCATAATACGATTACGCCTATCGCAAGATATAAAGAAAAAAAATATGAATTAGACTTAGTATTGCGCAATAATCGTACATCACAGCAATATCCTGAAGGAATTTTCCATCCTCATCCTGATGTTCAACATATTAAAAAAGAAAATATTGGGCTGATTGAAGTAATGGGCTTAGCTATCTTGCCACCAAGACTAAAAAAAGAACTTGTTGAAGTTGAGCACTACTTATTAGATGAACCTCATCAGTTAGACACTTCTCATCAAGATTGGGCTGATGAATTAAAAAGAACAAAAAAAATTACAAAAGAAACGGTCGGAACAATCGTTGAAGATGCCGTTGGATCTATTTTTCTGAGAGTACTAGAAGACGCCGGAGTGTATAAACAGAATGCTGAAGGAAAAGCTGCTTTCAAACGATTTATAAATAGTTTTGCTCATTCAAAAGGAGGAGAAAAGAATGGACATTTCAATTAAAGATTTTGGAGAACTTTCAGGACAGGTTATTCAGGAATATACTTTGACGAATCGTCAAGGTATCTCCTTATCAGCCATGACTTATGGCGCAGCTATCACTTCCATTCGAGTACCAGATAAGAATGGACTGATTGAAAACATTGTGCTAGGCTACGATACTTTGGATGAATATGTATCTTATCGTCCTTACTATGGCGCAACTGTTGGAAGAGTTGCTGGACGTATTGATAAAGGCAAATTCACATTAGAAGGTAAAAACTATCAGCTTGAAACAAATGATAAAACTAACCATTCACATGGCGGTATAAATGGTTTAGATACAAAAATCTGGACTGTTAAAACAGAATCTACAGAAAACGAAGGACATCTGGTTTTTACCTATAAAAGTCCACATGGTGAAAATGGTTATCCTGGAAATTTGACTGTAAAAGTTACTTATACTTTAACAGAGTCTAATGAGTGGAAAATCAATTATCAAGCTACAACAGATAAAACCACCTTATTTAATCCAACAAATCATGTGTATTTTAATTTATCGGGAGATCCAACAAAAGCCATCAATCAACATACATTGGCTTTAACTAGCAAATACTTTGCTGAACTAAAAGAAGATTATATTCCAACGGGTACCTTGCTGCCTGTAAAGGGTACACCCTTTGATTTTACAACTGCAGACACTGTAAACAAAGGTTTTGAGAGCACACATTCCCAAAACAAATTAGTTTCTGGATATGATCATCCTTTTGTTCTAGAACATCTTGCTGATAAACCTGAGGCTACCTTGTATGACCAAAAGAGCGGAAGACGCGTTCAGATGGTGACAGATCGAGATGCTGTTGTTATCTTCGCCGTAAACACATTAGATGGGCGACACACTAATGAAGGAACATCTGAAGAACATTATGCAGGAATTACGTTAGAAGCTCAAAATTTACCAAATGCAATCAACCAAAAGGACTTTGGTAAAGTGACCCTCTCACCTGATGAAATTTTTCAATCTGAAACAACTTACCGCTTTGATACAATGCTATAATAAAGAAAACAATAGCTTAAATGAAACAAGGAAAGAAAGTGGTGAGAAGATGGCAACAATTAAAGATATTGCCGAACAAGCAGGCGTTTCAAGCGCAACCGTTTCTCGTGTATTAAATTATGACAACACATTATCAGTAGGCGATGAAACAAAAAAACGTATTTTTGAAGTCGCTGAAGCGCTGGACTACACAAAGTATCAAAAGAAAAAAGCAAAAAAACAAGGCAAGCTTGCCATCGTACAATGGTATACAGAAAAAGAAGAATTGGATGACCTGTATTATTTATCCATCCGTTTAGGTGTAGAAAAAAGAGCAGAAGAAATGAACTATGACATTATCCGTATTTTCCAAAATAACGATTTTGAAATGAATTCAGATATAGAAGGCATCATAGCGATTGGAAAATTTAGTGACTCTCAAGTAAATGAGCTTACTTCATGGACAGAAAATATTTGTTTTGTCGATTTTGATCAACTTCACCGCAAATTGGATTCGGTTGTCATCGATTTTGAGCAGGCAGTAACTTCTGTTTTAGATTATTTTTTTAAAAACGGGCATCAAACTATTGGTTTGATTGCTGGACAAGAAAATTTTGGTGATAAATCTAAACCTATCATCGATAAACGAACCACTATTTTCGAGAATTACATGAATCAAGTTGGAATATATCAGGAAAAATATGTATTCACCGGGGCATTTAATGTTACAGCTGGTCAAGAATTAATGAAAAAAGCGATTGAAACCTTAAAAGATGATTTACCAGATGCCTTTTTTGTTTCAAATGACTCAATGGCTATCGGTTGTTTAAGAGCATTGCAAGAAGCCGGTATCTCCGTACCTGAACGAGTTAGCATCATTGGGTTCAATGATATAAGCGTAGCCAAATATATCTACCCTACATTGAGTACAGTAAAAGTGTATACCGAGTTAATGGGAGAAACGGGCTTTGATTTGTGGTTGGATAAAGTCACAAGCGAAAGAACAGTCGCAAAAAAAATCACCTTATCAACAGACTTAGTGTTGCGTGAGAGTACTAAATTAAATCTATAATTAAAAAAGGACATTCTTAGAGTTCAAAATTGAACCTTAAGAATGTCCTTTTTCTGTTATACTTAGCCTTCCATAAGAGACATCGTTTCTTCTATTTCATTTACTTTTTCTGTAATAAAGTGTTTTTCAATGGCTTTTTGTCGCAATTCTTCACGAAACTTAGGATGTGCTACTTCAATCAAAGCCTCTGCTCTTTCTTGTACTGTTTTCCCAATTAATTCAGCTTTTCCATACTCCGTTACAATTGTATCGATATCATTTTTAGAAGTTGATACAGCTGATCCTAAAGCTAATTCAGGTACAATTGTAGAGATAGTGTCGTTCTTAGCTGTTGAATACAAGCAGATGATTCCACAGCCATTTTTAGCTAGTCTAACTCCTTTAGTAAAGTCAGCTTGACCACCTGTAGATGAATAATACGAACCTTTTACCGTTTCTGAATTGCATTGTCCTAAAAAGTCAACTTCAACTGTCGAATTGATGGCTTTTAAATTATCAATTTTAGCAATTTCGCGAATATCATTCGTCATATCACAGGGCAACATCAATATATCTCTGTTGTTATTCATAAATTCATATAATTGTTTTGAGCCGATCGCGAACGTAGAAACTGTTTTTGTTGGATAAGTAGTTTTATATTTATTGTTGACAATGCCTTTTGCATAGAGTTCCACAATTTTATCTGGAAGCATCTCACTATGAACACCTAAATTTCGTTTATCCATCAAGTAGTCCATTACAGCATTTGGCATTGAACCAAAACCAATTTGAACCGTATCTCCATCTTTCACCGTTTCAGCAATGATTTTGCCGATAGCCAAATCTTTTTCACTTAATTTAGGGCTAGGTAAAGTTGGCAATTCAAAATCGTGTTCAATTAATGCTGAGACTTCACTAATATGAATGGTATTTTTGGCACCAAATGTACGTGGCATGTTCTTGTTGACTTCAAGAATGATGGTTTTTGCATCTTCAATCAATGAAGCAACATAAGAAGGACTTGTTCCTAAAGAGAAGTTACCGTCTTCATCCATTGACGATACTGTCGCCATGATTACTGGACGATCTGTACGTTTTTTTAGTAATGCCGGTATATCCGAAAAGTGATTTGGCAGTAAATCAATGTTGCCTTGATTAAATCCTTTTCTGTCCATACCTGATAAAAATATTGATACTTGTTTTAGCTTAGATGGCGAGATATCCACGGTCGGAAAGCTTGGCAGCATACGGTATAAAGTATTTCCTTTTAACGACCCATTTATAGGTAACGCTTCCAATAATGCTGGAGGTTCGCCTGGCATGATGGGGAAAATGATCCCCTCTCCTGGCTCAATCAATTGTACCGCTTCTTGTGCTGTTGTTTTTTTCTTTTCATACATTTTTTCGTATAATTTTAACATGACTACAATCCCCCAATCAGATGAATGATTCTTTTTTATTTATTTTCAAATTGTGCATTACGCTTTTCAACAAAAGCAGTCATACCCTCTTTTTGATCTTCAGTAGCAAATAAAGCTCCAAAAACTTCAGATTCCAATGCTAATCCTTGCTGTATACTCATTTGCATGCCTTGATTGATTGATTTTTTACTGCCTTCTACACCTAATGGCGAATTTTTGATTATTTTTTCAGCCATCGCTTTTGTTTCTTCTAGCAAGTCTTCAACGGCTACTACTTTATTCAGTAAACCAATTCGATAAGCTTCTGCGGCTGCGACGTTTGCTCCTGTGTAAATCAATTCTTTAGCTTTCCCAGTTCCAACCAGGCGTGGCAAGCGTTGGGTTCCGCCAAATCCAGGAATGATTCCCAACCCTACTTCAGGTTGTCCAAATTTTGCATTTTCAGCGCCGATTCGAATGTCACAAGCTAAAGCAAGTTCACACCCACCGCCTAAAGCAAATCCATTAACGGCAGCTATAGTCGGCTGACGTAATTGTTCCAATTTTGAAAAAACCGCATTGCCTAAGGAAGAAAAAATTGTTCCTTCAACTGCATTTTTTTCTTTCATTTCTTTGATATCTGCACCTGCTACAAACGCTTTAGTACCTGAACCGGTCACGATTAGCACACGAATCGCACCATCTTTCTCCACCTCATCAAGCGCAACCGACACTTCTTCTAAGACTTCTTGACTTAATGCGTTTAACATTTTAGGTCGATTAATGGTTAAAGTAGCGATTCCTTCTGCTTTTTCTAAAGTAAGTGTATTATATTCTGTCATTTCGTTGTCCTCTCCTTATGAAGCATATTCATAAAACCCTTTACCGGTTTTTCTACCTAGCCAGCCAGCTTCTACATATTTTTTCAACAACGGACAAGGACGATATTTGGAATCATTAAATCCTATATATAAAACTTCCATAATAGCTAAACAAACATCCAGTCCAATATAATCTGCTAAAGCAATTGGACCCATTGGGTGATTTGCACCTAGCTTCATTGCTTCGTCGACTTCTTCAAGTGTTGCTATGCCTTCATGCACCGTAAAAATGGCTTCATTGATCATTGGCATCAAAATACGATTAACGGCAAACCCTGGCGAATCTTTAATATCAATCGTAATTTTCCCGATTTTTTCGCTCAACGCTTTAATAGTGGCTGCTGTTTCATCATCTGTTGCCAAACCTCGATTGATCTCTACTAATTTCATAACAGGAACCGGATTAAAGAAGTGCAATCCAATAACTTTTTCAGGTCGATTTGTCGCTGCAGCAATTTCTGTAATCGAAAGAGAGGACGTATTGCTGGCTAAAATCGTTTCTTTATCTGTAATTTCATCTAGTTCTTTAAAAATAGACAATTTGATTTTTTTATTTTCTGTCGCTGCTTCAATGACTAATTGCGCTTCTTTTGCATCTTGAATATCTGTTGAAAGTGTAAAATGAACTAAAATACGTTGTTTTTCGGCTTCTGTTTTACGACCTTTTTCAACTTCACGAGTTAACCCTTTTTCGATCTTAGTGAATCCTCGTTGCACAAATTCTTCTTTTATATCGTTCAAGATAACATCATATCCAGCTTGTGCCATAACTTGCGCAATACCACTGCCCATTTGTCCTGATCCGATTACCATAACTTTTTTGATTTCCATCATCTCACTCCTCTAAATAAGTAACTAGTACTTTTCCTTGTGATCAGTTAATCCATTTTTTTGCAATTGCATCTTTTTGCGTTTCTAACGTACCACCATAAATGGCTGTTAACTTAGCATCTCTAACGTAGCGTTCGATATCGTTGTTCCGCATGTATCCGTAACCGCCAGTTACTTGAATGGCCATTTCAGTCATTTCGATACTAGTATTTGCAGCTTTCAACTTAACCATAGCGACCATTATTGAATCAAGTTGATCGTTTTTCGCTACTTGATCCAACAGTGCAGCCGCAGCTTGAAATTCTGTATACATTTCAGCGAGTTTAAATTGTGTGTTGCGCAGATCAATCAGTCGTTGCCCAAATTTACGATCTTGACTAACATAGTTTAAAGCTCGTTCAAAAGATCCTTCAGCGATTCCTATCGCTTGAGCGGCAATTGACAATCGCATATGATCACTGATAGATTGGCATTGCTCTGCTCCATTACAGCTACCACCCAATAAATTTTCTTTTGAAACGCATATCTGGTCAAACTCAAGTGAAGCCACAGGAAGAGCACGTATACCCATCTTTTCTTCTCTATTTCCTATAGTAAGCCCACGCATTTCAGCTGTTATAATAAAGATACCGTATCCGCTTGTTCCATCTTTAGCTATGGTCTTACTTCCTATTAAATAAACGTTTGCTTTTGCCGCATTTGAAACAAATGCTTTAGCCCCACTTAGTTCCCAATAATTTTCTTTTTCAACTGCAAGAGTTTCCATGTTTTCAAGATTATTGCCCATCCCTAACTCATTTAGTCCAAATGCACCAAAGGTTTCTCCACTTAGCATAGCAGGCAGATGCTTCTGTTTTTGTCGTTCAGTGCCATATTGATAGATTGGCCAAAGGCTCATAGATGTTTGAGTCAGTAAAATACTAGCTGTTGAAGCACAATCTCTTGATACGATCCGAATGACTTCCAACAAATCTTTAAATGATCCCCCAAGTCCCCCATGCAACCGATCAAATGGCATCCGTAAAACGCCCATATCACTTAATTGATTTAGTTGTTCTTCAGGAAATGCTTCTGTTTTATCATATTCAGAAGCATTTGGTCGTATGACTGTTTTAGAAAAATCAGCTACTCGACTGATCAAATGGTTCATTGTTTCATTCATCATGTTTGGATACTCCTCTTTGAATTTTCTACTAGCTAGCCATACATTTTTTATTTCTTAACGTTCAACGATTAGTGACATTCCTTGTCCTCCGCCAATACATAACGTTGCTAATCCACGTTTTGAATCGCGTTTTTCCATTTCGTGAAGTAAAGTGACCAAGATACGAGCACCACTAGCTCCAACTGGGTGTCCTAAAGCAATCGCACCACCATTGACGTTAACGATATCCGTGTTGAATTTTAAATCTGTTATGACACTTAATGCTTGTGCCGCAAAAGCTTCATTTGCTTCGATCAAGTCTAAATCTTCTACTGTTAAACCGGCTTTTTTCAATGCTTTTTGAGTTGCTGGAATTGGACCACATCCCATAATTTTTGGATCTACACCTGCACTTGCATATGACTTGATTGTAGCTAGAGGTTTCAATCCTAACTCATCTGCTTTTTCACGGCTCATAACGATCAAGACTGCTGCACCATCGTTCAATCCTGAAGCATTTCCTGCTGTTACTGAACCATCTTTTTTGAAAGCGGGTTTTAATTTCGCCATTGCTTCATTTGTTGTACCAAAACGTGGGTGTTCATCTGTATCGATTACTTTAGGTCCTCCTCTGCGTTGAGGTACTTCGATTGGAACGATTTCTTCTTTGAATCGGCCAGAGGTTACAGCCTTCTCAGCATTATTTTGACTGCGAACCGCTAATTCGTCTTGTTGCTCACGAGTAAATTGATATTTTTCAACAATATTTTCAGCTGTTATGCCCATATGAATATCGGTAAAGGCATCCGTTAAACCATCCTTCAACATTGTATCGATCATTTGACCATTACCCATTCGTTTACCCCATCGTGCATCAGGCAATACGTATGGTGCTTGACTCATACTTTCGGTTCCACCAGCAATAACAATTTCATTGTCTCCTGAAAGAATTGATTGCGCTGCTAAAGCGACCGTTTTCAATCCCGAACCACATACTTTATTGATAGCAAAAGATGGAACGTGTTTTGGGATTCCAGCTTTTATTGCTACTTGTCTAGCAACATTTTGACCTAAACCTGCACTTAAAACGTTTCCAAATATCATTTCATCAATTGTTGCTGGATCTAATCCAATACTGTCAATTGCTTTTTTTACAACAGCAGCTCCTAAATCAACGGCTGATACATCTTTAAAAGCTCCTCCAAATGATCCAACTGGCGTTCTTAATGCTGACACGATTACTGCTTCTGTCATTTAAATTACCTCCAAATAATTTCCCTGTTTTTATTACGTCTTCAAGTTTACGTGAAGCGTTTACATTGTTATCATAAATGGATTGATTCTAAACGTCTAACAAGTATATATTACAGATTCAATAAGTTTTATTAATACCTTTGTGAAAGGGTATTCAAAAAAAACAAAAATACGAAAGAACCGGATAAAAACATCGGGCCTTTCGTATTTGAGTAAAGAAATTTCTTGCACAATTTCAAGCTAATTTGTACTGCTTACTTCATGAATCAGTAAAAATAACTTAAAACAGATTCATGTAAATTTGTTTCAACAACTGAATAATTAGTTTTTATCGGACGGCACAATAGAACATTAAAAGGAATCGGGTTCTTAAATGTTTTTTCCACATAATCCTCACTGTTTAAATAGCGTCCAATAGGTGAAGGTAAAATAGCAATTGTATCTGAGTAACGAGTTGTTTCAATTAAAAAATCCCACGAAGAAGAAGTAAAAATAATTTCTGCATTAGAATTTTGTTCCTTAAATGTTCGTTTAACTAAATCGTTGGTCACAAATGATTCATTAAATGTAGCAATTGGGTAATCATCAATTTCTGTCCAATTGATTTTATTCTTCCTGCTTAAATCATGAGTTGTTGACATAAAAGCTGTTAATTCATCAATTTGAATCACATGCTCTTCATAGGCTTTCGGATCAAGATTCGTTGGTTCGATCAATACGACATAATCTAAATCTTTTTGCAAGAACATCCTTCTCAACTCATTACAGCTATCTTCTACAATCTCTATTTTAATTTCCGGGTTTTCCACGATGAATTTAGAGAAGAAGTTGGAAAAGAAAACACGTAAAATTAAAGAAGGTACACCTAAACGAATCGTTCCTTTTTGTTTGGATGATTCTTTACGAATCATATTTTTCATTTCATCATGCATTTTCAAAATATCTAAAGCATATCGGTATAACTTAATACCACTTGGTGTCATTTCTTCTAATCTTCCATTTTTACGATAAAAGAGACTTAATTCTTCATCTTTTTCAAAATTAGTAATCATTTGGCTTAAAGCTGACTGCGAGATATGAATTTTTTTTGCAGCTAACGATAAATTGCAACCGCATTCAACAATGTTGATAAAATAATTCAATTGTGTAATATCCAATTCCAGTTATTCCCCTTTTTTTTGATTATTCCTTTTGAGACCAGTTTATGTCATAAGAAATAATTATATCTATATATAGAATACCATGGTTAAAGATGTTTGTGCAAAAGGAGACAAAAAAACTCAGAAAACAAGGATCATTGATCCCGTTTTCTGAGTTTTTAATAACATTTAAACAAAAGCGCCTACACCTGTCAAATATCTTCCAACAATTAAAGCATTGATTTCATGTGTTCCTTCGTAAGAGTAGATAGCTTCTGCATCTGCAAAGAATCGAGCAACATCCGTTTCCAGTGTAATTCCATTTCCACCGACTACTTCGCGAGCTAATGCAACAGTCTCACGCATGCGTAAAGCATTATGCATTTTTGCCATTGAAGAATTCACTTCGCGGTAATTGCCTTCTTCCTGCATTTGAGCTAAACGTACAGAGAAACTTAAATTAGCCGTTACGTTTGCTTGCATGATAGACAGTTTTTCTTGAACCAATTGGAATGAACCTAAATTCTTACCAAATTGTTCGCGTTGTTTGACGTAACGTAAAGCAGCTTCAAACGCACCTGCTGTTAATCCTGTCGCCAAATGAGAGATATCTGCACGCGTAATCCGTAGAATACCTGCTACATCTTTAAATGAATTCACGTTTTGCAATCTGCGATCTTCTCCAACTTTCACATCCGTAAACGTGATATGCCCATTTTGTGTCATACGAAGTGAAATTTTTCCTTCGATTTTTTGAACATGTACCCCTTCAGCTTTACCAGGAACCATAAAGGCTTTAACTTTTCCATCCGCTTCATCACGAGCAAATACAGCCATTTCATCTGCTGATCCAGCTCCACCGATCCAACGTTTTTCTCCATTGATGATCCAAGTATCGCCTTCTTTACGTGCAGTAGTTGCTAGTCCGCCAGCAATATCTGAACCGTGTTCGGGTTCGGTCAAAGCAAAACACCCTTGAATTTCATACGAAGCTGTTTTATCAGCCCAACGTTCGATTTGTTCTTCATTTCCGCCTTGTAACAACGTTGCGTAGAATAATCCGCCATGAACCGTGTAGAAGGTTGCGATAGAAGCATCTAGTTTAGCTAACTCAAAATATCTAAAAACGTTGTATAATTCGCTTGGTTTACGTGTATTTTCACGACCTTCAAATAACAATGGATTATCCATCATTCTTACTTTTCCGATTTTCTCAAAAGCTTCAAAAGGAAATTCGGCTTTTTCCCAATACTCACTTAGTACAGGACGTAAATTTATTTCAAGAGCCTCACGCAACTCTTTTAAAACTGTTAATTCTCCATCTGTTAATGCACTTGAATACTCATAAAGATCTGATGGATAAAAAGTAGCTAAATCAACTGGTCTTTCCATTGTCTTTGTGTTCATCATTTTAATCGCCCCTTAATTATTTTTAATTTTTAATAGGTTTTATTTTATCAAGCGCTTACAATGCTTAATTTAAGCCATTTATAAATTTTAGTCTACTTACCATAAATTATAGAAGGTATAAGAAGAACTTAACGTCATTCTACAAACCTATAGTTTATTGCTTTTTTCAAAATAAATGACAAAAATAAAAACACTATCTAAAAACAGATTCTTAAAATCAGCTTTTAAATAGTGTTGTTTGTTTTAGTTAAAGGTAATATATGCTTGTTTACTTCGCTTCAATGAATCTACTACATTTTTTCCAGTCTCATCCCATTCAATCATACGATAATACGCATCGTGGTAAAAAATGAATTTATACTGGTTTTTATAAGCTTCTTTCATCCATTTTTCTTTACTGAATATAGACGTCATTGGATAATCATCGTAAGCCAAGACCCATAAAGGATTTTGATGTGCATGTGTTGGCATGATGTCGGCCATATGCACTAACGTTTCACCATTTTGTGTTAGTTTGATTAATGCATGCCCTACACTGTGTCCTCCAGTGTGGATCATATCAATTCCAGGCACTACTTCAAGCGATTCCTGATACGTAATGATTTGATCCTGAACTGGCTCCCAATTTTCTTTCCAATACGTGCTTTTGGAACGAATATTTGGATTTCTCATTTCATCCCATTCAATCTCGTTAACGTAAATAGCTGCACTTGGAAAAGTAGAAACGAGCTTCTCATTTTCCCAATGTGTTAATCCGCCGGCATGGTCAAAATGTAAATGTGTCATTAATAATACATCAATGTCATTCACGGTCAATCCAAGTTCTGCTAGACTTTCCTTTATCTTTGTCTCTTCCACAACTCCATAATTGCGTCGTTGCTTATCTGATAATTTCCCTTGCCCTACTCCAGCATCAATCAAATAATTCTTATTTTGATATTGGATCAGAATCGAATCCGTTGGTAACTCGATTTGATTTTTTTCATTGACCGGATATTTACGTGACCATAATGGTTTAGGCACTACCCCAAACATTGCTCCTCCATCCATAGAAGTGATTCCACCATCCATCCAAGTTAACTTCATGTCATGAAATACTAAACTATCCATCTTCTTCCTCCTTCTATTAAAAAAAGCGTTTCCATTCATTCCCAATTGATTATACGCAATCTTTCGTATTTATTCAAAATTAAGAAAAACATTTAATAATTTGATCAACAAAAAAAGATTCAAAGTTTTTTACTTTGAACCTTTTTTTAAAGTCGTTTTTAACTTTTAATTCCTAGGATATCTTCTTTTGCATGGATTAACTGCGTGATTTGTTTGCTATATGGTGCTTCAAAACCTCTACGTTCAGATTCTTTTGCTACCATGCCATTCAAAAAGTCGATTTCAGTTGGGCGTTTATTCTTTAAATCTTGATGCATTGATGGATAATGTCCACCAACTTTTTCGGCAATTCCTTTCAAGTAATTAATCGTTTCTTCAACATCTAATGTTACACCTTCCGTTTCTGCTACACGAGAAAATTCACTAACAATTCCTTGATTTAATTCGTCAATTTGAGCCACATCAAACAATTCTTTGATATTGCAGTCCAATAAAGAACAAAGGGCATTCATTGTTCCATTAACACATGCTTTTCTCCAAGTTGTAAAATGGACATTTGAACTATACACTCCGTTTAGTCCACAATCTGCCATCATTTGAACAACTTGACGTGTACCTTCTTCTTCGTTCTCATCACTATTTTGAACTTCAACAGGACCTTCTCCCATAAAATGCGTTTTCCCAGGTGCGTCTAGACCACCTGTCCACACTGTTGTTCCCATGATGATATTCTTTTTAGGAATATATTCAGAGATGGTATTCGCATGTCCTAATCCATTTAATAAGCACACCACTTTTGTGTCTTCTGTTAACGTGTGTTTGATTTCTTCCAACATATGTCTCAAACCCATTGATTTAGTAAAGATAAAAATAGTATCAAATGTATCCTTGATCTCTTCCGGTTTGCCAATTGAAATATTGATAGTATCTTCTTTGCCATTTACTGTAACTGACAATCCATTTTCTTTAATGGTATTGATATGTTCGTCCCAAAAATCTAATAATGTAACATCATTTCCACCTTTTTGCATCATGTAACCAAATCCACATCCTAAAGCTCCTGAACCTGCAATTGCTATTTTCATTATAAAATTCCTCCAATTTAATTTAACGTATCTTTTGTATTAGTTTGATGCAGGGATAAATTTAAAGATTTCATCCTCATAAACATGTAAGAACTTGCTACATACCAAGTCAATAATATATCCTCCAACGAAAGGAATTACAAAATAGGCTAATAAAACATTTAACAACCCAGTTCCCATATTGAAAGCTTGAATAGGTCCAACTAGTCCCACGATTCCAAAACCAGCTGTTTGCGGAGTTCCATGAATCGTAAGAACATAAACCCCTATACCTGAAACAATGGCATTCAGCACAACAGGAATCATGATTTTTGGGTACTTAATTAAGTTAGGAATCATCATCTTCATAGCACCAAGTAAGATGGCCAAAGTGGTTCCTGTTTGATTAATTCGGATAGAGCCGATAACAAGAATAGCTGTACATGCTGTCACTCCTACTGCTGCAGCACCAGCTCCTAAACCAGATACGCCAATAGCAATTCCAATCGCTACTGTTGAGATCGGTGAAATAATTAATACTGAGAAAGCCACCGAAATCAAAATAGCCATCACTAATGGTTGAAGAGTCGTGAAGCTATTGATTAAATTCCCTATTGTAGAAGTAATCATTCCAACATATGGTAACATAATCAAACCAATTGTTCCTACCCCAGCACCAACAATAATTGGCATCAAGATCAATGTCAATGAGCCTAATTTGCCTTGCAATAAACGGGTAACAAAAACGGCAATAGCAGAAACAAGCATAACATTTATTAAATCTCCGATGCCAACTAATTGAACACCCGTTTCGGTAACTTTATAAGCACCAGATCCTAAGAATGTTGCTGCTCCAATAACGACACTTTCCATTCCGTTCATTTTAAACTGTAAAGCTACAAGCACACCAATAATAGCGGGTGTAATAAATTGCATAACCATAACCACACTTGATAGCAGTGCAAATATAGATCCATAAGGAATAAGAGCTTTAAATATCGACCCTAGTATCGCATTAGCAATCAATCCGATAACAATACCCGATGCCGTTCCTCCTAAAACCTTGTTTAAATAATCTTTACTCGTATATTTTACTGTATCTCCCATTAAACTCAACCTCTCTTGTTTTATTAAATGAATAATTAACCCTTTTTTATATTTGTTAAACTATTCACTAATATTTACTACTAGTTAAATTTATCACAAAGCCTTTTTTATTTCAACATAAATATCATTTTCTCATTTTTTGCTCATCTAATTTTTTCGCGGCAACGATTGGTATACTTGCATAAATCATCATCTTTCCTCTTAGATATAACGTATATAAAATCTCGTTTTAAAAATTGACTATACCTAAAGGAGTAACTGAGTTCAAATACAAATTTAATTTTTCCAATTATCACCTATCTATTCGCTCAACAAATAACAAATACAACTATTTAATTACTTAATTACCAATAAAAAAAACCAACCCAACATTTTTGTGCATAAAAAAACAGTTTAACGATTTTGAAAATTACAACAATAAAAACACTATCAAATGTTAACCAACCCATCACAAAAAACAGAGAAAGAAAGAAAGAAAGAGCAAAACTTCAAAATTGAAGGATTCGCCCTTTCTTGTTTAAATAATTACATTAATTATTTGATGCAAATGTACCGATTGGCAATTGATCGTTTAACAATTCGTCTGATGGATCCAGACTTCTTTTTTGCTTTTTACCCGTTTCCCAATAAAGAATCATTATACCAAGTGTTAAAATTGAGCTTAAGATATATGTTAATGTGCTCAATCCCATACCCAAGCCAATTGGTTCACTAAATATATAAACCACACAAGCATAGAGCATGAATATGCCTGGAAGAAGAGTCACAAAGTAATTTTTATTTTTCAAATACAAGTAACGTGTTGAGACTAATAGAGAAATTACTGCCGTAACTTGATTTGCCCAGTTGAAATATCTCCATAAGATATTAAAATCAACTTGCGTTAAAACTAACGAGATTGCGTACAAAGGAATGGTTACCATCAATATTTTTTTCAGTGTATCTTGTTTAATGTGCAGATAATCTGCAGCTATCGTCCGTAAACTTCTAAAAGCAGAAAGTCCTGAAGAAATCGGTAAAACAATTACGCCGATAATCGCAACTGTCCCAAAGACACTACCCAAAAGCATGTAAGATACTTGGTTAACTACAAGTGAAGGAGTCCCATTATTGATCATTTGGCTGAGTGTTTGCCCGTCAAATAAAGACATTGAAGCTGCAGCCCAAATCATTGCAATCACACCTTCAGCAATCATCATGCCATAAAAAGTAAATCGTCCTTCTTTTTCATTTTTAGATGTTCTAGAAACCATTGGTGCTTGTGTAGCATGGAACCCAGATAAAGCTCCACAAGAAATGGTAAAGAATAGAGCAGGAAAAATTGGTGTGCCTTCTGGATTGAAGTTTTGCATCGTACTTGGTGTTAAGTTCGGAATAGTGTGTCCGCCAAAAATCAAACTTAGTCCAATAGCAAGTGTACTGATAATCAGAATTGCTCCAAAATAAGGATAGACTGCTCCCATCGCTTTATCGATTGGCAAAATAGTTGAAATAATATAATAAAGAAAAATTAATCCAATAATTACCCCTAAAGTTAACCAATTTGGTGTAATACTTTCAATTAAGTTAGCTGGTGAAGTAACAAAAACGGTACCCACTAACATCAACAGTAACATAGAGAAAATATTTACGACATGCTTTACCGGTTTTCCTAAGTATTTGCTGGCTAATTCTGGCAGATGGGCACCATCATTTCGTAAAGAAATCATACCTAGCATATAATCGTGCACTGCTCCTCCTAGAATACAACCTACGATAATCCAAATGTAAGCAATTGGCCCATAAAGCGCTCCCATTATTGGTCCGAAAATAGGGCCTGTTCCTGCAATATTTAATAATTGAATAATAGCATTTTTAGATTTAGACATTGGGACAAAATCGTAGCCGTCTCTCAATGCTTCTGCAGGCGTTGTACGATCCGGATCAATACCAAAATTCTTTTCAATATACTTTCCATAAATAAAATAACCTAAAATTAATAACGCGATACCACCCAACAACGTAATCATTTTTCCTACCTCCTTATAGTATTAAGCAAAAAATTGGCGTTGCCAATTTTTTTATAGCCCTACTGTACTATAAAAAATGAGGTTTAGGATCCAAATCAAGCTGACATAGCAAAACTGCTAGCTAAAGTGCCCGCCAGCAGTTCTCAAATTCATTTAATCAATGAGCCATTACAATCCTACTTCTTCTTTAAATTGTTTCATATAATGTCTACTTACCGGGATTTTCACTTGATTGCTCATCGTAACGAGAAACGTATGGTTAAACCACGGCTGTATTTCTAGGATCTCTTTCATGTTAAGCAAATAAGAGCGGTGTACTCGCAAAAAAGCATGCCCTTTCACTTTTTCTTCATAGGCGTTTAAAGGTTCAGTCGCAGTGTATTCTTTCTCATCAGTATAGATAGTTGTAATGCCGTTTTCCACAGCGATAGCAATAATGTCTTCGATTTTAACAATGTAGATACGCTCGTCCATTTGAATAGGGATCGTCTTTAAGTATTCTTGTTTGTCCTCCGCTTGCAATTGTACCCGTTCTTTTTGATATCTAGTGTACGCTTTTTGGACAGCATCTTGAATTCGAGGCAATTCAAACGGTTTTAAAACGTAATCCGTTGCATTTAATTCAAATGCTTTTATGGCATATTCATCATAAGCGGTCGCAAAAATAATCATTGGCGGATTCTTTAACTGGTTGATTTTATTCGCTAACGTCAGTCCGCTTTCACTGGTCAAATGAATATCTAAGAAAATCAAATCTATTTCATGCTGCAGCATTTTTTCCAAAGCTTCTTCAATAGATTCGGCTTCAACGATAGCTGTAATTCCTTCACAACGTTCCAATAAATACGCCAGTTCATTTCTAGCTAATGGTTCATCATCCACTATTAAGGTATACATTTTTATCCCTCCATTCCTTGGTAAGGTATCTTGCAAAAAACAACGGTTCCTTGTTCTGAAGATTTAAAGTTCAATTGAGCTTTATCCCCAAATAAACTGATCAGGCGCTTATTTAAATTTTCTAAAGCTGATCCGGTTCCTTTTTCAGAAGTAACACTTTCTTTGCCTAATTTTCCAAGCCTATCCTCTTCTATCCCATAACCATTGTCTTGTACACTTACGAGAATGTCCTGATCCATCTTATTGACCGTTACTTGGACTATATTATCCACTTTCCGGTTTTTAAATGCATGTTTAAAGGCATTTTCTACCAATATTTGAATCACAAATGGAGGCAATAAAATATTCTTCAACCCATTTTCTATGTTCATTTCGACCTGATAGCGATCTGGAAAGCGCGCTTGTTCCAACTTCATATAAGCTTCTACTTGAAGCAGTTCTTTTTCTAAAGGAATCACATTCGTTCTGGCACCTTGCAGATTAGATCGGAAAAAGGTACTCAACTGCAGCAACATTTCGCGAGCTTTCTCACTATCCACTCGAATCAATGCAGAAATGGTATTGATGGTATTAAAGAAGAAATGTGGGTTTACTTGAGCTTGCAACGATTTGATTTCTGCATCTTGCAATAGTTGACTTTGCAATTCCATTTCGCCAAGTTCAATTTGACTGGAAAATATAGTAGCCAAGCCTTCCGCTAATTGTCTTTCAACAAAGGTCAACTTTGAGGCGTCAGTGAAATACAACTTTAACGTTCCAATCGTTTTTTCCTTTGACTTTAACGGAATAACGATTGCAGCTTCTAATGGGCAGCCAGGGTGATCACACCCGATTTCTCCATGAGAATGTGCTTCTTTGATCTCTCCCGTTCGCAAAACTTCTTTAGATAAGTTGGTCACTATTTTTTTTGACGGAAAATGATGATCACTGGCTGCACCAACATGTGCTAAAATGCTATCTTTGTTGGTGATGCTTACAGCTGAAACTTTGATCAGCTTCTGAATGATTTTTGCTGCTTGCGTACAGGATTCTTCATTCATGCCCGAACGAAAATAAGGCATCGTTTCATTGGTCAATTGGAAAACATCATGGGTTTGGACGGCTCTTGTCTGTTCTTCCTGCCGCAATGTTGAGTCAATGATCGACAAGAAAATCCCTGTTCCAATACTGTTCGTCAAAATCATGGGCAACCCAATAAATTTGACTAAATTTACAGCTTCTTGGAAGTTTGTACTTAATAAAATAATACACACCATTTGGACAGCTTCCATTGCTGCACCAAAGACGAGTCCCTCTCCAACTTTTGGATAAGTATTTTCCCGAATAGACTTCAACCCATATAACCCGGAAAATAATCCAACTAATATAGATGAAATCACGTAAATATAAGCGTCCATTCCGCCTTGAAGATAGCGGATAGCTCCCGAAATGATTCCTACACTCACACCTATGATCGGTCCTCCTATCAATCCTGAAACACCAATCGTCAATACACGTGTATTAGCCAGCGAAGAATGGGTGGCTAAGTCAGTAAATGGTTGATCGATCATAATTTGATTTCCGTCAATTTCTATACCGGTAAAATTAGAAATAATAGCAAATATTCCGAAGACTATAATTAGCTGAACCATCGTACTTACTTTTCTTCGATTTCCTAAAAGGTTTTTAAAATAAGGGATATTCATTAGTATATAGGCCAAAATAATAATTAATCCGCCACGTTCAAGCATTAAAATAAATAAGTTGAACATCTTTTCACTTCCTATAGTTTGATATCTTTAGTTTACCTTACAAAAACTAGTTATGCACACAAATAAATAGAGCTCTACATCACTTGATGCAAAGCTCTGGTGTCTCATCTATTTTATTGTTCCTCATTTTTATATTCTAGAATATCTCCTGGTTGGCAATCTAATGCTTTGCAGATCGCCTCTAACGTTGAAAATCGAATAGCTTTCGCTTTCCCATTTTTCAATATAGAAAGGTTCGCCATCGTAATACCTACTTTATTTGAAAGTTCTGTTACGCTCATTTTGCGTTTGGCCAACATCACATCAACATTAATTATAATTGCCATAGTACTCACCTCAGATCAGACTATTAAATCATTTTCTTTTTTTATATCAATGGCTTCTTGTAAAAGTCTTTGAAGAACTGCAGCAAAAACTGTGATAACAAATGATGCAAAGACTGGAATCATTCCGACTAAAATAAGCCCAGGTGCATCATCCATTTGTGCTACACCAAAAACAAATGGCAATATCATCACGTATAAACCACAGATTACTAAAGCACAAAACTTGATAGTTTTAAGCGCTTTAACAGATAAATCAGAGAACGCTTGGTTCCTATCAATATAAGTTAACAGTTTAAAAGCTTGATATAAAGCTATGAAAAAAGGTATGGCAGATACATACATACCAATTATAATAGGATAAAGTAACTGATCATAATTTGGATTTGCCGGATTTCTCATTAACCAAATAAATCCAACTATACTCAAAACAAGAACAGGAAGACCAATTAAAATTAATGCTGCTTTTAAAAAAAATGTTGTACCTCGTTTCATAAATAATACCTCCCTTACTTAGTATAACTATTATTTTAGTACATATTTTATTGATTAACAATAAATAAATATCATTTTAAAATATATTTAAGTTGTTTGGTACTTTTCAATTTATCGAAACTATTGTTCCAAAAAAGTAAGCATACGTAAATAAAAAACCTATAAAAATTTATAGATTTCTTATTTTGCTATTAAATTATTTGTCAAAATTCCTGCTATCTTCTACCCTACATACTCAGAACACCTAAAAATGGGAAGTTGATTCATTCTAAAATAACAATTATTCTAAATTTAATAACTTTTCTCCTATTACATATTCATCTACCAAGGACATCATAGTCAGTTTAACTGAGTTAGTATTTTTTAATTTTAAAGAATAAATAAATTCAACGGTGTCTCCAGGATCAACCTCTGATACCTTATTGCCTAACGTCTGGCTATACTTGCTATCCTTAGCAGTTTTTTCTGAAATAACTGCTTGCTCTTCTAAAAAGACCTCTTGTTGTTCCAACGTTTGACTAACAGTAAAATACCCAAAATCTTGTATTGGTATTCTTTTTTCATCAGAAAGATTGGTATATTCAGCCAATATCAAAAGGCTTAGATCCCCTTCTTTATCATCTCTTACTTCATAAGAAAGAAATTTGATAGTTGCATCAAAAGTGACTAATTCATCATCTTTATAATAGGGTATGGTAAGTTCTTCAATACTTTCAGACTCTTGAGAACTCGTACCTATGGAACTCTCGTTTGTAGTTTTACATGCTGCTACACTTATCATCGCTAACGTTATTAAAAAAAAAGTTTAATTTTACTTTTCATTTTATCTCTCCTCATTTTGATTTTATGTCAATATACCTCTATTCTGGGGATGGCTAATAATTTGATTACCTGTCCAAATAACCTCTAGTTATAAATTGAAAATTACATCTTAACATCTACATTTTCTCTTTTATTCTCTATGTAAACCAATAGGTGCTAAAAGCAACCAATAGTTGATAGTCAACAACCGTTATTTTCGGTATGATAGAAGAAAATAATCGAAAAGGAGAAAAACAGATGGCCTTAGGAAAACGCTTGAAAGAAAGTAGAGTTAACAAAGGATTTTCGCAAGGAGATGTTGCTGAATATTTACAAATTTCTAGACAATCAATTTCAAAATGGGAAACCGGAAATGGCTATCCAGATTTAGACAACTTAGTTAAATTAAGCGTGTATTATGAAGTTTCGATTGATGATTTACTTAAAGAAAATCAAAAACTTAAAAATAAAATCCACGAAAATGAAATTAAAATTGAAGAAAATCACCAAAAATTAGATTTTATCCGTGGATTTGTTGAAAAAGATGAAGGTCTACTATTGTTAACGATTGCCTTTATTGGGTGTTTGATTCCTCCATTAGGTTTTCTTGTGGCTCCAGTTATGATCAAACGAAATAAAAAAACAAATACACTTTATAAGTTTGTTTATTTCGCGTGTGCTTGTTGTCTATTAATTAATCTATTTGCTGTTTATAGTATTGCTGGAGACTATTTAGGATGGGGAACAACCACCGTTGAATACCTTGTTGAATAAACTCTTAATACGTAATAATAATACTGCTTCCGGATAGTTTAGCTCTTAAATTTATAGAAGATTCTAAACCCAATAGTGTTCGTTTTAAATAATAAGTAGCTTGCGTAGAACTATCGACTTTTAAAAGCAAACTTTTAAAGCTCCCAGTATATGCAGTTGCTGAGCCAGTGTGTGCTCGAGTAATTTTATTATTGCTTACATCAATTTTATAGCTTGCTTTCCATTGTAACGCTCGTTCTTTTGTAATTTTGTATGTACCATTACTAACACTACTTGTTGCTAGTAAAAATTGTGGTTCTTTTTCAACGGTAATAGTGTAACTTTCACCTAAATCATTTTCAACTTCAAACTGCTGTAAGCCACCCTGCTCTAAATCATAGATGACGGTGTTCTCAGTTTGAGCTATTGTCTCTGCAGCCTGTGCCTCTTTAGCACCAAAACAAAAAATAGTAAAACAACCTAAAATAAAGACTAATTTCTTCAAATAAATCCCTCCAGATAGTTTTTTTAATAACACCTATAATATAACAGATATAGATGTATTAATTAAGTGTTTTTTCAGTCTATGCAACGATCAGCACCATCAAAGAACTAACTGAAGAGTAATTATTTTACAAAGGAGAACTTGAGAAAACATGCTAGAAATTATGAGGAAATGAGATAATTAAATGAAACTACTATTATATATACTGATATTTCTTATTGGCTATTCCTTATTATGTACTTTAATAGCTTTACTAGTTGCATTATACAAGACACTTAGATATAAAGTATCTTTTAAAGAATCCTACAAAGAAACATTTTTGTTCTTTTTGTTTGAATTATTTGATCCATTTAATTATTTTTAAATGGGATAATTAAATGTGACACACGATCCATAATTGCTTTGCTTCTTTTCGTTTAGGTGAATTTTTGAACTTACTGATGGTTTCGACTAAAAAACACACTCCTTCGAACTTGTACGTATATATATAGTATAGGAAATCTTATATGGTTA
Source organism: Carnobacterium viridans (assembly GCF_900102725.1). Classification (NCBI taxonomy): domain Bacteria; kingdom Bacillati; phylum Bacillota; class Bacilli; order Lactobacillales; family Carnobacteriaceae; genus Carnobacterium; species Carnobacterium viridans. The sequence goes on from NZ_FNJW01000008.1 coordinate 1,269,681, forward strand.
TACTATTACACCTATTTTTACTTTTTAGTACTTGATAAAAATAGAGCTTCAATTAAGAAAACAAAATTTATTCTAATTTTGAAAAACTATGCAGAACATAAATAATGAATCCTTACTACTACGCAAATTCATAGAAACCTGTAGGAAGGACGTTATTAGTAAACACTCTTAAATAAGAACGCAAAAAGAGAGGTGAATTAAATTCGCCTCTCTTTTTGCGTTTCAAGAATATTATTCAGCAATACTCAATTAATCTTGTGGCAACAATTTGTTTAAAATAATAGCCATTAAAGAGGCTATTGCGATTGGAGAACCAAAGAGATAGCGAACCATAGTCGGTAGACTATTTAAATAGTCAGATGGCAAGAACGTTAACGCTACTACTAATAGAATGGGAATAGAAACAACATACGTTGCCTTTTGTCCGATTGTTTCTTTTTTCAGCACCTGAAAACCACTCATTGCAATAACTCCACAAACAAGTGCGAAGACACCTCCAATAACAGCTGAAGGAATAGATGAAATTAACACAGAAAGTTTTCCCGATAAACCAAAAATAATAAACAACCCACCCGCAGCTAAAAAGACGCGACGGCTAGCAATACCTGTAATAGTAATAATACCAGCATTAGAAGAATATCCTGTTACAGGAGTAGTCCCCAGAAGAGCAGCTGTCATACAACCTAATCCTTCACCAATAACTCCTCGATTAAGGCGATCTTTATCGAGAGGAACTTTAGTTACATTACTTACAGCCAACCACGTACCAGTTGTTTCAGCTAATAAGACTATATAAATAATCAGCATGGTTATTATTGCTGAGAAATCAAATGAAAACGTGAAATCTTTAAATATAAATTGTGGCATAGAAAACCATTTTGCTTCTGCTACAGGTGTCAAATCCAATATCCCCATAAAGCCGGCAAGAATACTCCCAACAAAAAGAGCAATAATAACAGAAGAAATTCGAAAAATACGTCCACCTTTAGATGAGTGATTTCCTAAAATAGAACAGCCAATCATAACTATTCCCGTTATCACTGCTAAAGAAATATTCTGACCTATTGTCCCAACAGCACTTTGATAGATATTATCATTTACAGCTGCAGGCATCAAAGATAGACCGACACAAAAAATAATAGTGCCTCCTACTATCGATGGAACAAAGGAATCAATAAGTTTATGGAATAAACCAGTAAACCCTAAAATGGTTACGACAACAGCACCTACAAAACTAGCACCCATCGCCGTACTCCAACCTTCCATTCCTCCTCCATTAGCGAGTGTAATACCCGCAATGGCACCAATCGGAATAAACGAAGCCCTTTGAGCAACTGGCATTTTCATCAGTAAACCTGACTGGATTATAGTAGCAATGCCAGCAGCGATAAAAGTTGATTGAATCAGTATTGCTGACTGTCCGGAAGAAAAACCTACCGTCATAGCAACAATGAATGGAACAACATAAACATCCATTGCCAGCAAATGTTGTAATCCGAGTAAAAAACTTTGTTTCCAAGATACGTCATCCTCTGTTCCCACTGTCAAAAGCGTTTCAGTATTCTCCATTATAAGTATAACTCTCCTTCTTATTCGCTATTTTTTCTCCTTGTACCCATACAGAAATAATATTTTCACGTTTAGTCAAATAAAGCAGTTTTTGAAAAATATCCTCTAGAGGTTCATTTTCATCAAAAATTGGCATTGATGCTTGAGAAATAGTCGTATCAATTATTTGAGCATCGAATGCATAGTTTTCTGCAAGTCTGCCAATTGGCAAGCTTAAACTTTCTCCACCACCAGCTGTTGCAAAATAAAAAGCTTCTTTCGCTGTGACACGCGAATTGCTCCTACCACCACGGTCTTCAGGCGCTTTCTCTGTATCTACCCCATCTTCCAACACGCGAGAGGATATCACCGTTTGGCGTATTGCCGAGTAGATGCTTGGATCGTATCCTCCAGAAAGATCTGTTCCTAAACCAACCTCAACACCAAGATCATGGAAGTGTTTAATGGGAATCACACTGTTCGCAAAATACGCATTCGAGATAGGACAATGAGCAATAGCACTACCTTTCTCTTTAAAAGTACAAGCATCTGCTTCACTTAAAAAATTACAATGAGCCATAACGGACTTTTCTCTTAACAAACCAAATTCATTTAGTACTTGAGCATCATTTTTTCCAAAACGCTCTTTAACGTAACCATGTTCCCAATCACTTTCGCTACAGTGACTAGTGACATGAACATCATACGCTTCAGCTAATTTCCCTAAACCATCTAATGCTGAATCTGTACAACTCGGTACAAATCGAGGTGTGATAACGGGATAAACCCCTTGTATTGTCTCCTCATGTAAAGCTTTAACACGATTAATGAATCGCTCAGTTTCTTCTAACGCCGTTTGAGTATCATTATCACGGTAATAGTCAGGATTTTGGTCAGGATCGTCCATTATGACTTTTCCCACTAAGCCACGTTGTCCTTTTTCTGCGCAGATTTTAGCCAATTGATAGCTTGATTCTTCATGAACAGTTGCGAAATATAAACCAGTAGTTGTTCCATTTGCCAGTAAGGTATCTACTAAATGGGAATAGACCTTTTTAGCAAATAGTGTATCTTCAAATTTAGATTCTAATGGAAAAGTATAGGTATTCAACCATTGATGTAAAGGAATATCCAATGCTGTCCCACTCTGTGCCCACTGCGGAGCATGAATGTGTAAGTCAATAAATCCCGGTAATAGGTATTGTCCTTCAGTTAATTCAACAAGCTTATGTTCGTCTTTTGCATTTTGAAGTGTTGAATAATAATGTGAATTTGACGGGGATAAACGTTTTACAATCATTCCTCTCTCGTCTATGCAATAGAGATAGTTCTCCAACATTTCAATCTCCTGAGCAGAAATACTAGAAAATCCCGTTCCTTTTAAAACCTTAACAATATCTTTCATACAATCCACCTTCATTCGTCTTATTAGTACATTTCTCATTATATAGTATGAAAAATAGAATAGTCAATACGAATAACGAATTATAATCATCCTCCCATTTCGATTGTTCGCATAATTCACACTGCTTTATTTTTACAATAGTGACTATTAGAAAACTCAAATCCACCAAAGTTAATTTTTAAATTTAAAAAACGTCCTTTTTATTTATTGAGATTCTTATCCTCTTAAGTCATAATAGACACGAAAGATACTTTTATTGTTTTTAAATAATATGTACATAGGAGTGGATTTAATGATAGAACATTATGAAGCATTACAAGCAAAATTAAAATCGTTATTAAAAAAAGAGGAAAGTTCAACAATAAGATTTGAAGAAAATACTTTACGATATGAATCTGCAAAAACTACTTTTGATAAGGAAAGCGAAGACATCGAAAAATTACAGACTGAATCGTTGTCTACTTTCATGAAACGATTAATTGGAAGTTACGAAAAAAAATTAGATAAAGAAATTCAAGAACAACTGACAGCTAAAATAGAATTAGATTTGTCTTTAGCTTTAATGTTAGAATCTAGAGAAGATTTAGCTGATGTTCAATCAACCATTAATCAAACTAGGGCTGAACTTAATCAGTTAAAAGAACTTTTGTACCGACAAGATAGTGATTTTCGTGAAAAAATTAGTACTGAAGAACTTAAACGTGTTCATCTTAAACAAGAATTGATTGAGATTGAAGAAGCTTCTGCAGCCGGAGAAAAAGTCTTGAATGGAATAGATATTGCATTGGAAGACTTAGATTCAGCTGATTCTTTTTCAACCTGGGATATGTTTACAGATAGTAGTTTTATCATTGATATGATGAAATACGATAAAATTGATAAAGCAGAAGCTAAAATGAATCACCTAGAACAGCTCTTAGGACGTTATGCAAAGGAATTAAAAGATGTTTCTTTAGATACTTATCTTAGCTATGAAAAATTTAGTGGTATGGGTAAAACTTTCGATGTTTTCTTTGATAATATTTTTTCTGACTGGGATACAAAAGATAAAATTGGACGAAATATTGAAATGCTTGAAAACCTTGGAACAACCATTAAAGAACTGCAAAATAAACTTGAAACTAATAAAGAAGAGATTCTAAAACAAATCGAAGAGTCTGAAATTTTATATTAAAAGGATGAACAATAAGCTAATAAACTGCTCTTATTTCAGCAGAATGCGGGATTAAATCTCCAAAAAAGAAACTGACAACAGTATTAATAACATACAAAACTATACTCATTAGGCTACAAGTGAGCATTGCGGATAATTTTCACAAAACAGAGAACCGTCCACAGTAAGATAAAAAGCAAAAAAAAGAATTGCCTATAATTGGCAATTCTTTTTTTAAGTTTATAGTTTATCTTTTATCTTGTTTACAATTCCTTTTGTTGGTGTTGTAGCCGGTTCAATATCTATTGATTTTTGGACCATCTCATGTCTTTCACCTAGATTTTCATCAGTCTTTTTATCCCAAAGTTCTTTTTGTCTCTTTTGAACTATAGATCTCATTGCTTTAGGAATAACATTTCGGTAGTCCTTTGTTTCTCCAGTTAGTACTTTAATGGATTCTTTAATAACTTCTTCGGGATCAAATTGTTCATAAGGAAATGCTAATTGCTCGTAATCAAATAGACGCTCTTCTGGATTGTCTCTCCAAGCTCTCCAGGCTTCGAATTCTCGGTCATTGAATCCCGTCAAGAAGGGTCCCGGATTGATAGTTGCTACTTGCACATTAAACTCTTGAAGTTCTTTACTTAACGATTCCGCAAATGCTTCTAATGTGAATTTTGATCCGCCATAAGGTCCTGATATTGGGTCTGCCATTAGCCCTGAAACAGAAGACATAAACACGATTTTCCCACGTTGTTTCTTTGCCATTGCCTTAGCTATTTTTTGGGTCAATAACATTGGTCCGAATACATTCACTTCAAATTGACGGCGTAATTGTTCTTCTGGTATATCTGCCAGTGATCCGCCTTCTGAAATTCCAGCGTTATTCAAAAGGACATCAACATCCCACGTCCACGCTCTTTGTCTATCTGTTGGATTGGTTACATCCAATTTCTCAACTTGTATCTCAATTTTCTTTTCTTTTGCTTCATTTAACAATGCGGATACTTCAGACATTGTTTCGACTCCGGCGATAACTTTTTTCCCTTGTTCCGCCAAACCCAAAGCAATACCCTTTCCAAATCCTGTTCCTGCACCAGTGATTAAATACGTTTCTTGGACCATATACTATTCCTCCTAAAAGTTTAATAGATTGGTTAACTCATTAAGAAGTATAACGGTATATGGAAACCGTTTTCCAGTAATACGCATTCTTCCTTACAACTTATGTTAAAAACCTAAAGAACAGAATACAATTGCTGAAAGTGATCAATTGTGTAATCAGCATATTCATTTTCCTCTTTTTTATTGTTAAAATAACAAGCACTGATTCCAGCGTTTTTTGCAGCCAATAAATCTAGCTCTCGGTCTCCAATCATTAATGCTTCCTCAGGATGAATAGTGTGCTCATTAATCAGATAATTTAGTGCATCAGGGTTTGGTTTTCTTTCAAATCCTTGGTCAAACGTAATAAAATCAGAAAAATAATGATATAAACCATATTTTTTCAGCAATGTCACAGATGAATCTCCTCTGTGAGTATAAAGATAATTTTTTCTATTCGTTGAATGGATATATTTACAGATACCTTCAATGCCTTCAAACGGTTTGGCTAATTCAATTCCTTTAGTTTTCTGTAGAAGTTTATAGTCCTCTATAAACTCACTGCTTATTGCATATTTTTTTTCATAGTATGTTAAAGCAAATGACATAGACACTTGCATGTGTTGTTTGATTTCATCTAACGGCTCTTCTATTCCTTCTTTCTCCAGTAAATCTTTAAAAATTTTTGCCATTACTGGATAAGTATCAAAAAGAGTTCCATCAAAATCCCAAATTACGTGTTTAAACATCTTCCATTTTCCTCCAATAAATAATTTTTCTTAAAAGTATTAGTGAGAATACTTATAATTACAATTGTTATGATAAAATAACCTTACTATTCTTTATGAAAAGAGGACAATTATGATTCGAGTTCGAGATATGCAACTAATCGATGCTGAGGCAATCAACTTACTGAATACTGAGTCTCTAGGATATGACATTTCCATAGAAATAACTAAAAAGCAGATGGAAAAGTTATTAATTAACCCTAACCATCATATTTTTTACATTGCTGAAGAGGAAGAATTAGTTGTGGGGTATGTACATGCCGAATTGTATGAGACACTCTATTCAGAACCTATGCTAAACGTATTGGCTTTGGCAGTTAATCAAACTTATCAGAAAAAAGGTATTGGAAAACAATTAATGCAAAAAATCGAACAAGCAGCTAGTGAACGTGATTTAGTTGGCGTACGCTTAAATTCTGGAGAAACTAGAACCGGAGCTCATAAGTTTTACGAGTCTATTGGCTATAGTAGTGATAAAAATCAAAAAAGATTCCTGAAGATTATCTAGTAGCGTCTATTTGAACTAACGATAAAAACCCAATTCTCCAGAAAAATAGTCTTTTATTGCGTCTTTGTGCTGTTGATTGGCTATTTCTGGTAGATTAGTTTTAGAAAAAAATCCTAAATCTAACGTTTCACTATTCTCAATAGAAAGGTTGCCTTCAACTAATTTAAAAATAAACATTGTTGTAATAGTTTGAGCTTTATCCCCGTTAGGATAGGTATCAAAATAATTGGAATAAACACCTAACAACGATACAACTTTTACATGCAAACCTGTTTCTTCTAGCACTTCTCTGACTGCAGCCTGTTCAACTGTCTCGCCCTTTTCAACAGCCCCACCAGGTAAGCCCCACAAATTTTTATCGCTTCTTAACTGTAGCAAAACTTCATTTTTTTGATTTGTTACGATTCCTCCTGAAAAATTTAAGATAATCTCTTGATTGCCAATATAACTTCTAATCCAAGATATGTAATCCACTCAGCATCTCCTCATTACTACTTTTTATGAGTCCAAATTCATTTAACCTGATCCGTCAACATAGGTTCGCTCAAACCGATAGTTGTGATCTCATTATTTTTAAATACATCAATGGACTCTATTTTTATAGAAATCTGATTTTCAAACGACATTTTTACGATCCAAGGCATTAACCCTTTTATTTTTGAAAAGTCTTCGAAACCAAAATGAGGATTAAAATGATTGATAAGTGTACTTAGAGCCGTTCCATGACTCCCAATAACACAATTCGCTTCCGGATGTAACTGTACTAGTTTCATTAACGCCTTCACATTTCTTAATTGAACTTCTCTTAGACATTCTCCATCAGACAATCTATAGTCAAAATCATTCCATTGTCGCTGACTAAAAGTAGCAAAGTCCTCAACCCACCTAGAGATACCACGTTCTCTAAAGTCATCAATACACGTCACATCAATAACAAGCCTTTCAGATAAGTCTTTAACTGTATCAACTGCTCTGACATAAGGGCTAGAATAGATGTATTGAATATTCTTATCTTTCAAATAGTTGGTAACTAACGCGCTATCTCGTATGCCTTTTTCAGTTAACGGTCTTGAAAACTCATCATGAACTCTAATATCTGACTCAGCGTGCCTAACAAAATAAATATCTCCCATTTCTATTCCTCCTATACACTAAATAGATGAACACCTTTTTCCTTTCAAATTTACTTCTTCCATATTTTTTAGAAAATAGTTTAAGAAGAAAAATGAATACCAAATAACCTAATATGTAAAATAAATAAAAATTGCAACTCTATTCTATTATGTACTTATTTGCTTTAAACAGCCTATCTATAGTTGTTTATGTTCTTCTAAATCAACTTTAAAATACATAGCTCTTAAGTAATTACGAATGTTACTAATTATTCGAGTATCTAAATGACTATAGGTTTTCTTTGATAAAACATGATTAATCAAACTCTCTATTTTGTCGATAAATTCCTGAGAGATTCCATAACGATTAATCAAAGCAGCAGAAGGCGTTGAGAGTCTTTCTATTTCATCATCTTCATAAACAAAAGGACTATTTACACAGAAAATTAGTGCTTCTACCACTTTTTCATACATGCTTTGTTCAAATAATGGATGAGTAATAATCTCATCTAATAAATCAGCACAATGTGCAATCGAGTGTGCCCAACCTTTCTCTTCAGTAAAACCACGTCTATCCTGTTCATTTACAAGATAAAAACAAGCCCTATCTAATACAAAAGAAATTTGAGATTTTTCAAGAAGCTGCTGTTCTTTGTCTTTATTGATTAAAAGTCCTAGAACAAGTGCTGAAAATGAACGTTTATAAACTGAATCACTATTCTTAAATCCAATTCCATACAATAAATACTGATTAGATAGTAATTGATTAAATAAATTTTTTAATTGATCATTCGTTAAATAATCTTTAGTAATCATTCCTATAAAAGCATTATAGATCAATTTATCTCTAATATAAGAGTTAACATTGCCTATATTTAGTAGCATTTCTTTTAAAAGCCATTCACTATCACTATAATTTTTTTCTTCTAGTTTTTTAATCAACATTTTTTTACTCCTTAAACTATTCCTTGTCTTTTTATATCTAATACAAATAAAATAAGTTAAAATTAAAGAATGGTTAACTTAAGAATATAACACTCTAATATTTTAAGTATATTAATCTTAACCCAAAAGAACAATATTTTTTTAATAAAATAAAATTTCTAGGTGGTTTTAATAGATTCTTATGGTAGTGATTACTTAGATTTGATCAGTTAGAAGGGATTTTTAGTCTCAGTTAGTCGAATTGAAGCTTGTTATGCTTACTCAAATAGAAAGTTGCTTTGAGTTAATTGAATTAAGATTTGTTACGTCTACTCAAATGAAAAACACTTCTGAGTTAAACGAATTAAGCCTTATTGTTTCAACTCAATTGAAAAACACTTCTGAGTTAACTGAACTAAGTCTTGTTACGTCAACTCAAACGAAAAACACTTCTGAGTTAATCGAATTAAGGATTATTGCGTCTACTCAAATGAGATTCTACATTGAGTTGATGCTCCATTCGTTTTCATTGTCAAATTTATCTCTTTCGAAACAGTAGTAGCTTATTTTTCTGCTACTATACAAACACTCATTCACAAATCATTGTTAAACTTTAATCTAATAAGGTGAACTCTTAATAAAAGCGTACAAAAAAACAAGCCATATCAGATTTATTCTGGGATGGCTTGTTTTTAATTTGTGTTCTTATCTAATTGTGTTAAGAGCTTTCGTCCATAACAACAAGTCATCAAACATGCCTTGTGCATTTACTTTATTGTAGTCATTTGGTTTGAAAACACTCATGTTTTCAAAGTCCGTCATTAATGAGAAGTTTGTTGTTGTGTGCACTGATGCCACACTCAATTCTCCTAAGATCACACGCATATTTTCGTGAGCACGTGCGCCACCTAAACTGCCGTATCCAACTAATGCTGCTGCTTTGTTCGCTACTTCTACTTTTAAGAAGTCGGTCGCATTTTTCAATGCTCCCCCTACTGCATGGTTGTATTCTGGAGTGATAAACACATATCCATCAAATGAAGCCATTTTTTCAGACCATGCTTGAATAGCTGCGCCAGCTGTTGCTTGACGTTCTTCAGAAAGTTTAGCGCCTAATAATGGTAAGTCGTAATCTGCTAAAGCAACCATTTCATATTCGACACCTTCATCATTTCTGTTTAATGCAAATTCATGGATCCATTCTGTTACTGCTGCTGAGTTTCTTCCTTCACGTACGCTTCCTGAGATAATACCGATTTTCATAATTTTGTTCCCCTTTTCTTCTATTTTATTTGTTTGTTCTTTCTTTCCGAATAAAGCTTCGCTCATTCGAGTAAATACCGATTTGTTAGCCAATGTGTTTCCTCCATTACAGATCATTTAATTGAAGGTCACCCACCAATTAACACTTACATTTCGTAAGTACATTTACTAGTATGCCATAGATCGAATTTTATTACAAGTCTATTTATTCTTAATTAGAGATTTTTACTAAAAATAAGTGATTCTTCTTTTTATACACCTCTAAAGTAAGGTTTCTTCTATAAATAGGTTGTAAAAAAAGGATTAGATTACTCTATTTGACAAAATTAATTAATCGTATTACAATTACCTCGAATTAGTAATATATTAATTCGTAATTAAATTCAAACATTATATGTAGCTTTATAACATTTAAAATCTGTAGTTCAATTATTAAAACATAAGGAGCGATTGATATGAAGAAAACAGCAGGTATTCATCACATTACAGCTATCGTTGGGCACCCTCAAGAAAACGTCGATTTTTATGCTGGTATTTTAGGTTTGCGACTTATTAAAAAAACTGTCAATTTTGATGATCCAGGTACGTATCATCTCTATTTTGGAGATGATGGTGGAAAACCCGGGACTATTATTACCTTCTTTCCTTGGGCTGGAGCTGCACAGGGAAAAATTGGCGGAGGTCAAGTTGGCGTGACCACTTATGCTATTCCAGTTGGATCCTTAGTTTATTGGGAGACTAGATTAAGCAAATTTGCTATCCGTTACGAAAAAACAAGTCGCTTTGGTGAAACCTATTTACAATTTGAAGACTACCATGGTTTACAACTAGAATTAGTTGAACGTGCAGATGGTCAACTTAACCATTGGACTTTTGGGGAAGTAACCCCTGATGTAGCCATAAAAGGATTTGGTGGAGCAATATTGTATTCAACTGATCCAAATTCAACAATTGAAACACTTCAAGAAACGATGGGTTTGGAAAAAATTGCCGAAGAAGACGATCTTATTCGATTGAGAGCTTATGGAGAAATTGGAAATATTATCGATGTTAAACAAAGTGCACTTGCTCAAGGGATAATGGGCGTTGGGACTGTCCACCATATTGCGTGGCGAGCAAAAGATGAAGCCGATCACGTTGATTGGCAAGATTATGTTTATAACAAAGGGTACGGTGTAACAGAAATAAAAGACCGCAACTATTTTAACGCTATCTATTTTAGAGAATATGGCGATATTTTATTTGAAATAGCAACCGATACTCCTGGTTTTGCACATGACGAATCATATGAGACAATGGGACAAAGTTTGAAACTACCAACTCAATATGAAAGCGCGCGAGAAAAATTGATCACTAACCTGATTCCAATTGAAGTCAGAGAATTGGATTAAACGCTATTTTAAAACTAAACCAACTAATTGGAGGAATAATTTATGAACGAATTTACAGGAATCCACCACGTAACCGCAATAACAAGTAGCGCTGAAAAAATCTATGACTTTTATACAAATGTCTTAGGTCTTCGCTTAGTTAAAAAAACCATTAATCAAGATGATATTCACACTTACCATCTATTCTTTGCAGATGAAAGCGGCAGTCCAGGAACAGATATGACCTTTTTTGATTTTCCAAATGTTCCAAAAGGATCAAAAGGAACGGATGACATTTCAAGAACTTCTTTTCGTGTACCAACTGATGCAGCGCTAGATTATTGGGTTAAACGATTCAACAAATATGCGGTTAAACATGGAGAAATCAAAGAAATGTTTGGGGTCAAGACTTTACAATTTGAAGATTTTGATGAACAACAATACCAATTGATCTCGGATGAAAACGATACTGGAGTCGCTTCTGGGAAACCTTGGCATAAAGGTCCTGTCCCTGACGAATTTTCCATTACCGGTTTAGGTCCTATTTTTTTTAGAGTTTCAAATTTTGACTATATGAAGCAAGTTCTTGAAAAAGTTCTTTTATTCAAAGAAATCGCATTTGAGGGGGACTACCACCAATTTGAAGTTGGAGAGTTTGGTGGTAACGGCGCTCAAATCATTGTTGAATCAAATACGAGTATGCCACGTGGAAGACAAGGATACGGCAGCGTACATCATGTTGCTTTCCGTGCAAAAAGCCGTGAGAATCTTGACTATTGGACAGAACGGATGCAAAGTTTTGGACTGCCAAATTCAGGATATGTCGACCGTTTCTATTTTGAATCCACGTACACAAATATCTATCCTGGTATTTTATTTGAGCTAGCTACAGATGAACCGGGTTTCATTGATGATGAAGAATCTATTGAGACTTTAGGTGAAACACTTGCTTTACCGCCAGCTTTTAGAAATGACCGTAGTCGTATTGAGTCATTAGTTCGTCCTATTGATACTGTACGTAGCACAAAAGTATTTGAAAAAGAGTATTTAGAGTAAGTGACCTATTAGGAATAGAATAATGAAGGAGGAATAGTATGAAACATTTATTTATTAAAGGAAAAGATCAAACGAAACCGACTTTGCTTCTACTACATGGAACGGGAGGCACTGAACGTGACCTTCTTCCTCTTGCAGCAGAAATCGATCCAGATGCAAATGTCTTAAGTGTCCGAGGAAATGTTTCAGAAAATGGCATGCCGCGCTTTTTCCGTCGACTTGCTGAAGGGATTTTTGATGAAGAAGATTTAGTTTATCATACAAAAGAAATGAACGAATTTCTTGATGAGGCTGCTAGTCAGTATGAGTTTGACCGTACAAACATTTTAGCTATAGGGTATTCAAATGGTGCAAACATTGCTGCTAGTCTTCTCTTTCATTATGGTGATGCATTGTCTGGAGCTATTTTGCACCACCCGATGGTCCCTAGAAGAGGCATTTCTTTACCTGATTTAACAAGCAAAGCTGTCTTTATCAGTGCTGGAACAAACGATCCAATCTGTCCTTCAAAAGAATCCGAAGAATTGTATGCTACACTGGAAAAAGCACATGCCAAAGTTGAGATTCACTGGGAAAGCAACCAACATCAATTAACGTATAGTGAGGTTGCTGCTGCAGCTAAATGGTACCAACTAACTTATGCTTAAAAAATATTAATTTAGATAATCTAACCAGATTAAAATAATCCTTAAACGAATGATTCTCTTCGCTTAAGGATTATTATTTTTGGTTATTACTAACTTTATTTAATGAGTCCACAAATTAACCTTAGAACACTTAATAAAACTACTCTAGGTTCTACGTAGCTACGTTCCGTTTAACCATATGTTATACTTTATAATAAATGAAAGGAACGTGATATTGATGAAACTATCTTTAACTAATCCGCATACTCACCAAATGAAGCACGTAAAAATTGGTTTTTCATGGACGACCTTTTTTTTTGCTTTTATGCCTGCTCTCTTTCGTGGAGATTTTAAATGGTTCTCTATTCAACTCGTTTGCGCTGCCTTTTCTTTGGACTTTTCCAGCTTAATTTTTGCTTTCATCTACAATAGATTGTACATCAATGACTTACTTGAAAAAGGTTATGTACCGGCAGATAAACATGCTGCTAACGTATTAGCAACCAAAGGGTTTATTGGACGCGATTAAGACTATTGTCTTAGCTTAGTCCGCACTTTTTTTAAAATAGTTATAAAAAACAGATTAGGTGCACAGTTGATTGCCGCACCTAATCTGTTTTTATTTACTTAAATTTTATATAACCGAATCTAGCTATTTTTTAATCAACATGTGGTGGTGCATCTTCTCGCAAAATATGAATTGTTCCTTCTTTGTGCTCTGGTGTAGAGTATAATGTATACAGCTTTAAGGGTTTGCCACCTGTGTTGATGATGTTATGCCACATGTTTTCAGGCACCAATACAGCATCATTCGTGGTAATGGCTCTTTCAAAGTTTAAATTATCTTTGGTTTCACCCATTTTACATACGCCCTGTCCCTCTACAATTCGTATGAACTGATCAATGCCTTCATGAATTTCCAATCCCGCTTCCTCATTTTCCTTAATGGACATCACCGTTAGTTGTAGGTTTTCACCGGTCCAAATCGTGGTACGGAAATTATTATTTTGGATAGTTGCCTCTTCAATGTCGAACATATAAGGTTTTTTGCCATGATCTTTAAATTCCATTGCTATTTCCCTCCTTATGATCTAGTTACTAGTACTTATCTACTTCTTCTACACAGGATTTCACATTTATTGTAGCGCTTTCAAACAAAAAAATCATCTTTAAACACTTTAAATTAAACTATCAATCCTTCTTTCATTTTATCAACCAACAAACGAGCAATTTCACCAGAAGAATGGCTATTGGCGAAAAAATATAACTAATATTATTCAATTTCCGCTTCTATCATTGTTATTTCTCCATCTACTGAAACCTTGCTTATACCTCTATATTTACTCGCTTCGTTTTCCTATTTAATTAGGTACTCGTTATCTACTTTTTCTGTAGAAATGATCGTAGCCTCACCTGTCTGATTGCTGTACTCTTCTATAATTAGTTGTTCGGCCTTGTTTTCGGATATCGTTGCACAGCCAGTTAATGCAAAAACAAGTGAAATATAAGTGAGCAATAGTATTTTACTCATAAAGTAATCTCCCGTTCACTTTATTATTTTTTTAAGAACAACTGCTGAGATAGTAAAGCCAATCAAAAGAGACCCTGAAATTAACAAAAATGAGGGTAAGGCTTGGTTCAAACCAACACCATAAAAATAATTTTGGAATAACTTAAAAACACCGAATCCTACGATAGCAGACGTTAACAATCCGATAACATAAAATAATAAAGTATGAGTAAACGTACTATTATCATTCACTCTTTCATCATCATTGTTCATACTCCCACCTGTGTGTACAGGTTCAGCACTATCTAGCGAATTTTTGTTGGCATCTTGACCAACATTTACTCTAGCATATAAAGAATTTGAAATATTACTTTGTTGATTATACTTATTTTGTTTATCGCGATCGCTCATTTTTAAATCCTCCTTTTATTCTCTACATCTAGTTGTTAACTGATTTGTTTAATCTGAAGCAATTATAACGTTATTACCTTTATTTCGAAAGCGCTATTTTTAATCAATCAAATTATTTGTTCTTTTAGGATACGCTTAAGAAGAGCACCATTCCTAAAAAAATAATAAAAAAGAATAAGAGCGTTTCAAACCGATGAACTGGAAGTCGTTGGCGAATTCCATTGCCAATTTTGTGGGCTAAATAAATTGCGGGAAGAGAAGCAATATAAAAGATAAATAACTCTTTTGACCACAATCCTCCTATCGCTTGTCCAGTAACTATTAAAAGACTTGAAATAATAAAATAGCTTTGTAGAGTACTTTGAAAAGTCTTCATTTCCCAATCTCGGAAGGTTCCATAAATTACAATAGGAATCCCATTCATGTTATAGGCACTTCCAAGAACACCTGATAACAGGCCAAAAGGTAATGGTAAAAAATTACTTTCTTTCCATTTTTTGGGTAACTCCAGTTGAAATCGTTGTTTTATCAATGAATAAACACCATAGAAAAGAAGAAAGATCCCTAAAATTAGTGTTACTCTTTCTTGAGGCATATTTTTGACTAGATAAAGCCCAATAGGAATTCCAACAAAAGTACTAATTGAAAGAAGAATAAGTATACGACGATCAATATACTTCCATGCAGAAAATAGAGCCATGAGCCCGACAGACAAACCAGTTAAACCAATAAGAGAAACACTTGTATGAATAGAAAGCGGCAGTAAAGCTAATAAAGGCATAGAAATAACTGAATCTCCAAACCCAAAAGTAGAACGGGTCAACGAACCTAGAAAAACGGTTATAACTACTAAAATAATGACAGAAACAGGCATTAAAAAAAACTCCTTTTATAATTAAATAGTTAACCTTTATTGTATCATAGTTAAATTTCAAACCTGTATATTAAACAAAAAAGTCATTAACTGTTTAGAGTTAATGACTTTTTAGATCAATATAAAAATATACTGAGTTTTTATAAAAACAATCCAACAAACATTGCTGATAGGATAGGAACAATAAATCCGCCTAACATTCCTCGTAGAGCAAGTTTAGATAAATCATTTTTCCTAGTTGGCGCAAATACTGACAATCCTGTTACGCAAATCGCAATACTGGCAAACGCTCCAAAACTGCCTACAGCAATGGATAACATAGCTACAGCTCGTTCAGATAGTTCAGCCATCATAGGCACTAAGTCGGCATAAGCGACAAATTCATTAATAGACATTTTAGTACCTAAAATTTGCCCAGCAATCATTGCTTCAGAACCGCTTAACCCCATCAACCAACCAATTGGTAGAAAGACATAGCCTAGAGCCTCTGTAAAACTCGTTCCTATTAAGCCTAAAATGCTGTTTAATAAGGCTACAATTGAGATCACGGCAATCAAACTAGCACCAATACCTAGAACCATTTGCAAACCATTATTGATTCCTTCAGCCATCGCAGAAAAAATTGACGTATTAGATCCTTTACGATCTAACGTTACGTCTGATACTTGACTAATTTCTGTTTCAGGTGTCAAAATTTTAGCAACCAGCATTGACCCAAACGGAACTAAAGCAGTTGTGATTAGCAGCCATTTCATAGGAATACCTAACAAATTATACCCTACTAAAATAGAAGCTGACATTGAGCCCATTCCTGAAACCAAAACCGTCATCAGTTCCGAATTCGTCATATTTGGCAGATATTTGGCTACTAAGAAAGGAGCCTCTGTTTGGCCTAGGAACATATTAGCCACAGCTACAAACGACTCTGCTTTCTCTGTGCCTAACAATTTACCTACAGCACCTCCAATTACTTTCACGACCCAACCTACTACACCTAAGTAACCTAGGATACCTGTTAAAGCCGATAGGAAAATAATGACTCCCAGTACATCAATAAAGAAATACCCTTGTCCAAATAAATCTCCAAATACGAAGGTTAGCCCTTCATTAGCAAAACTAAACAACTTTGTTACACCGCTTGCTAATTGTTCAATAATCCAACTACCAATAGGAACTTTAATTAAGAATAATGACAAAACAATTTGCGCTCCTAAAGCAGTAAAGACTGTTCTTTTATTAATAGCTTTTTTATTATCAGATAAGAGATAAACAATCCCCAACATAACGATAATTCCTAAAATCGTGATCAATTTATTCATTTATTACCTATCTCCATCTCTGCTAATTTATCTTTAACCATTGTTACGACCGTATAGGCATCTGCAGGGTTATTGACTACATCAATCTTATCTATGTTGATAATCAACACCTCAGAGGCATCATAATGTTTGGCAACCCAATTGTCATAACCTTCCCAAAGAGCTTTATAATAATCCAGCAACCCTTGATCCTGTTCAAAGTCTCTGCCGCGCAAACCAATACGGTAAAGAACCGTTTCAAAAGACCCTTGCAAATAGATCATTAAATCAGGTGATTTTTTTGGCAATTCTTGTAATTCTTCCATCATATTATTAAGCAACTTTTCATATATATTAAATTCCGTTTCAGAAATACGCCCTAGTTCAGTATTTACTTTCGCAAAATACCAGTCCTCATAGATTGATCGATCTAAAACATTATTTTGATTATGTAGCGCTTCTTTAATACTTTTAAACCGACTATTCAAAAACTCCAATTGCAGTAAAAACGGGTAACGTTTGACTCTTTGCTCCTCTTCGCTTGCTGTATAAAATAAAGGCAATATTTCGTTGTCCTCTACATTTTCATAAAAGACCTCAGTACCCAAAGAGCCTCCCAAAAGTTCAGCCACACTTGTTTTTCCTGCTCCAATCATTCCACCAATTACTAAAATTGCCATCTACCCCTCTCCTTATTTCAAGGAAAAAGAGTAGCCCGTTGAGCTACTCTTTTTCTATTTAGTTAAATAGTATTATCTTGATTATCTTTGTTGCTTTAGTTCAAATTGGTTTGCTAAACAAATTTCAGGCTAACCTTCATTTCATTTAAAACTACTTATTCTATAAATAGTCACAACCTCATCCAGCAGCACCTTAATTATAATACTACTATCCCCAATCTTTTTCAACAAAAAAACACAACATACGCTATTTAAAATAAAAAAAACACAACATGTTGTATTGTCGCTAATTTAATGTTTTCATTTACTTACTATATCTTAAGGCTAAAAGACATCCTAATGTGCTTTATTTATTTTAGAATAGTAGAATGCCAACTTAATTTCCAATAAAAAATAGACAAGGCCAAGGATATTTCCTCTAACTTGTCTATTTTTGTTTATAAACCTTTATTTAATTAAGTGCGGGCATACTATCTGGTTTTTCTCCACTAGGTTTTTGCATGTCATCGCCATTTCCAGGCTGTTGCATGCCGCCTCCCATTTGTCCTGTTGTAGTGCCTACTGTCGTTGATACTGAATCAATTGGAACTTCAAAAGTCTCATCATTAACGGATAAAGCGTATGTTTCATCTACTGCTAAATCAGCTGAACTGAACTGTACAGAAGAAAAACTTTTATCCGCTGTCCATGACAAGAGAACCGTTCCGTCTGCATCACTTAGTTCAATTTCGCTACCCGCTTCATAAGTCGTTTCAAATCCATAAAAAACACTAACTTGACTAGAACTGTCTGAAAAAGTTACAGCCATACCTGAACTACCAGCAGCCATTAATGATCCTCCAGTGATAATAGTATCTCCATTTGAATCAATTGTTCCATTTCCGTCATTTTCCGGCCCACTAACTGTCGTTAATCCTCCAGAAATTTCAATCGTTCCATTTGAATCTAATCCATCGCCGCTACTATTTACTGTCAGTGTACCACCAGAAATGACTAATGCATTTTCACTGCTACCAGCTGTTTCACCGGGACCAGTTTGTTCGCTAGTTGACGAAGTACCGCTAGATGCGTTTAACCCATCATCATTGGCTAAAACCGTTATCTCCCCGTCACTGATTGTGATTGTCTTGCCTTCAATACCCTCATAACTTTCTGTAATCGCAACAGTTGAACCGCTTAATTCCAAATCATTGTCAGCATGTAAGCCATCATCGCCAGAAGTTAATGTCAGAGACCCACCTGAAAGGATTAGATTACCATCTGTATGAACACTGTCATCAGCTGAATCAATTGTGATCGTGCCATCATTAACAATCAACTCACTTACAGATTTCAACCCTTTTGTACTTATTGAACTGATTTCATCGCTATCCGCATTTTCTTCTTCATCGGCCTTTTGAGCAAAGAAATCCATCCCTTCTTGGGTTTTTGCTACTGCATTAGCACTTCCACCACCTGTTGTGATATCAAACGTTCCGCCATCAATTTGAAGCAACGTCTCAACTTGAATACCATCTTGCTCAGCATCAATAGTAAAGTCTCCGCCAGCAATATAAACAAATCCTCTGCCTTCTTCCTGATCATTATCCGATTGGATTGCGTCAGTTCCTGTATTCAACGTAAATATCCCATCTTTGATTTTAACTGCGTCTTTTCCTGACAGGCCTTGACCTGCTGCAGTGATTTGATACGTACCGCTTACGATAGTTAAATCATCCTTTGATACGATTCCGTGATTCGTATTCCCATTTATGATCAAGCTACCAGAACCGTTTACTGTTAAATCAGCCTTACTAAAGATTGTTCCATCAATACTCGTTGCATCAGTTCCTATACCGATAGTTGCTGTGCTGCCGGCTTTATCTGTTAATGTATTTTCTGAATCTTCAGCCAGTGTTACAAAAACTTTTTCAGCTTCTTCAACAAGCAGAGGTGCACTGGTAGAAGAAGTAATATCCACTCCATCCAAAATCAAATGAACTTCTTCGGTATCTGGAGCTATTACTTTTATCTGACCATCTGAGAGTGTCCCACTGATTAGATAAGTTCCTCCTGTTGTAATCGTAACAACATTGCCATTGACTGTTACTCCCTCTCCACTACTTGTGCTTTGGTCATCAGCTAGTTGGATAGTGGTTGTATCAGACTCATCATAACCGACTTCAAGATCATCTGAGCTGAATTCTAAGTCATAGTCCACTGTACTTTCCGAAGTACCAGAGTTAGCAGTTACAGTAGATTCTGTGCTTTGGGCAGTATCAGAAGAAGTTACTTGGCATCCGGCTAACATAACTAAAACAGCTAGCGACAAAAATGGGGTAATTTTCGTATGTTTCATCTTTTTTTTCATTAGAGTTCTTCCTTTCCAGTTAACGAGCGACCACAACTAATTTCCAAGTTTCCATTCCTGCAACGCAAAGCATCAATCAGTTGTTTTTCTTGCATTTGATCCTTCAACTCGATTGTGTATTCAAGACGAAACAGGCTGCCCATATTAGTCGTTTTCACTCTCAGCATTTGGTAACTTGATAAGTGTTGTTCGAAGATATCGTCAAAAATCGTGCTATAATCCAGATTTTCGGGAATAGTGATTCTTAACATACGGACTTGTTCACCCATTTCGCCAAAGCGGGAAAGATTTAAAATCATCATTACACCGCAAATGATTACGGCGAATACTACAGCAAATCCTATATAACCCATACCAGTTGCTAAACCAATAGCCATGGCTAGGAAAATACTGCTGATTTCTTTAGCCGAGCCCGGAACTGATCGGAATCGTACTAGACTGAATGCTCCCATTACTGCAACTCCGGCTCCAACGTTCCCATTAACCAACATGATAACCATTTGCACCATGGCTGGTAATAGAAATAATGTACCTACAAACCCTTTAGAATAATGATTTTGATGCATATAGGTCCATGCAATAAATCCTCCTAAAATTAAACTTGCTAGTGTACAAAAAATAAAACTCGTAATTGAAAACGCAGATGTGTTTTCCATATATAAACTATTAAATAAATCACTCATGCACTATAAACCTCTCTTTCTTTTACTTCTATTGTTGTTTCTCCTTGTTTCTTTAGATAGTCTTGGTACCCATTAGCATATTTAGAAAATTTTGCTGGGTAAATTTGTTGCCCGGATAAAATACGAGCAAGCCATACAGGCATTGCACCGCAAATTTTTATTTCCATCAATAAGTGATTTTCTGGTAAAATCGGCTCTCCATAAGATCCAGATGACAAAGAAAGATCCTCTGTGCGGTATAGAATTTCTTGATCAAAAGTGATCCGAATACTATTATCCAACTTTCCAAAGTAAGCTAGCCTTTTATAAGACAAATACATTGCTGGCTCTAAGTCGGGATAAAAAGCAAGAACCGACTCAAATTCACGTACTTTTTGATTATCATTGACAGATTCAAGCTCATTTTGACGTGCTAAAAACCTTTCTGCATTTTTCAATTGCATTTTGGTTCTTCTTTTATAGACAATTCCATCAAATTTTTTCTTAATTTCAAGATAGACTGAATCTTTTTTTGTTGGAACACCATAACTGCGCAATCGAACTTTTTCTTTGTAGAGCGGCTTACTTATTGAGTGACGTATCAAATACCAACTCGGAGTATCATAGTAAATATTTGTAATCAAATGCTTGCCATATTGGTCCAATTCCATATACGGTCTAAGCTCTATAAGCAATTTATTCCATTGATCATAAGTAATTAAGTACTTTGTTTCCTTTCGTTCAAAAACACTTTGATAATTAGCCATATCCATTACCTCCTTGCTCGATGGATACAATATAAAACTTGGACCTTAATTGAACCTTAAGTCTAAAATTTAAAAGCAGATTTATTTGTAGAATGCGTATTTAGTTAGTGAGGCTAATTTAGCGAGGAGGTCTAATGTATGTATCACCCACGAGAAAAGCCCTATTTATTAATAATAATGGAGTCTTTAGCCGTAAGAGGAACGTTAACCAGCAAACAGAGGCAGTATCTGAAACATTTGCAAAAAGGCTTTGCGGGTGAACAGCTGTTTGACAAGCTGACTGTTCAATTGAATAGCAACTGTTTAACTTTGAACGATTTGTTTCTACAGCCTCATTTATCAAACGCCTTTCAAATTGATTCCTTGATTTTGACTGAAAGGACTCTTTATTTGTATGAAATAAAAAACTATAGTGGAGAATATTATTACGATGAAGAAATGTTAGTGAAGATCCCTAATTTCAAAGTGAGCAATCCTTTGATTCAAGCACAAAATACTAAAAATAAACTCACCATTTTTTTGAAAGAACTCCGGTACGAGATTGAAATTAAAGCTTATGCTACTTATGTTCACCCAGAATTCACTTTATTTAACGCTCCGAAACACGAAGGCATTCTATTGCCTTCACAGCTGAAAAGTCATTTTGATAACATTCAAAAACAAAGTAAGCCTTTGACTAATTTCCATAAAGAAATAGCGGCAGATTTAATTGCTCATCAGACTGATCCGATGTTATTTACTAACGATATTCCAAATTATTCATTTGCTGGTTTGCGCAAAGGGTTATGCTGCGAGGAATGCAATTCATTAGATTTAGAATTGCGTCGCAATCAGTATCACTGCTGTTCATGTGGTTATGAACATTTTATTAATTCTGCGCTCTCAGCATGTATCAAGGAGTACCAACGTCTTTTCCCAAATGATAAGCTGACTACTTCAATACTTTATATTTGGTGTGCTGGAAAGATTTCGAGAAAAAGGATTACTCGAATGCTAAATACACTTAACTGACCTGTAGTGGACAAACTTTCCTTTTTTTGACAGAGTTTGTCCCATTTTCTCTTTTTCGGGACAAACTTTCCTTTTTCTGGCGGAGTTTGTCCCATTTTCTCTTTTTCGGGACAAACTTTCCTTTTTTTGACAGAGTTTGTCCCGTTTTCTCTCTTTCGGGACAAACTTTTCTATTTCTGGAAAAGTTTGTCTTGTTTTCTCTTTTTCAGGAAAAATTCACCACTCTTTTTGTTTAGATTACACAAAAAAGACAAGTCTTCTGATTTATATCAGTAACTTGCCCACATATTTTTCATTTTAATGGCAATACAACTTCAAAAGCAATGGTTTCTTCATTCAACGGACTAGCTTGGATTTGCCCATGATAACTTTCTACTATAGCAGCCGCCAATGACAATCCGATTCCATAACCACCAGCAGTGTGCTTTCTTGCTTGGTCTTCACGGTAAAAGCGATCAAATAGCCGATTAAAGTTTTGCGGCATTTCGCTAACAGTATTGGAAATGATCAATCTAATTTTATGCTGGTGACTATCTAAACGGACTTGAATGGTTCCCGGTTCTCGAACATATTTATTTGCATTATCCATTAACAGTGAACACAACTTGTTGATTGCATCCCTTTCTGATTGGATAATAATATTTGGCTGGATATCTAAAGAAACAGTAACATTTTTTTTTTCACCAATCAGAATGTATGGTTCACATGCTTCTCGTAAAACTTGCGAAAAATTAATAGGTTCAATTTTAGGTTGATAAGTTTCTTCTTCCATCTGTGTTAACTGAAGCATGCTCTCCATTAAACCATTTAAACGGTGAATTTGCTTTCCGGTACTTTTTGTCCACTCAGTATCTCCGTTAAGCATTTGCTGGACGTCATTATTAGCTGAAATAATGGCCAGAGGTGTTTTAATTTCATGACCCATATCGGTAATAAATTGCTTTTGTCGGTCAATACTTTCTTGAACCGGTTTAATAATTTTCTTTGAAAAATAGAAAACCAGTAAAAAAATAAAAACTAAACTAATTAACCCAATTGATAATGAATTTTGCAAGAATGCTCGCATGGTCTGCAATTCTCGTTGACTATCAACGAATAGCAACAAAAAAGTCCCATCCTCTTTCTCTACAACTTTATAACGAAAATCATCTAGATATCCTTTTGTTTTGTTAGAAGCTAAGACATCTTCCGCGTATATCTGGCCAGCTTCAGAATCAACCGACCGAATCTTTGTTGTATCAATTTGGATGATTTGTCGATTTGAATTAGTGATTGCAGTAAAATAACGGGTCTCAAAAGGAGTCTCTATTGAAACTGCTTGATTTGGCGGAATACTCCCAGACTCAAATGCTTTTCCTGAAAATTCCTCATCCGGAAATTTCCCGCCGTTTCCAGCTAAGACACTCAAAATCTCATCAGCTCGTTCAGCTGTATGAAAGTAATTCGTGGCATTCAACGCTACTAAAACGACGAGCATCACAAGAAAAACGATGGCCATTGTAACCAAAATAAATTTTCTCCTCAACTTCTCTATCATTTAGTAACCTCCAGCGAATACCCTACACCACGAGTAGCAACAATTTTGACGTGAACATCCAGCGTTGCTAATTTTTTGCGCAAATTACTTAAATGAACCCAGATACTATTCATTTCAACGTCCGTGTCCCATCCCCAAATTTGTTCAATCATTTGTTCTGCAGAAAACAATTGTTTAGGATTTTCCATCAACAAATGTAAAATTTGAAATTCTTTATTTGACAATTTTAGTTCTTCCTTGTCTTTACTGATGCGCATAGTGTCACTATCCAACTTTAAATCTTCAAAAGTAATTATTTTAGGTTGCAATATCGTTTTGCGCCGAGTCATTGCTCTCACTCGCGCCAGCAATTCTCCCATTGCAAATGGTTTCGTTAAATAATCATCTGCTCCTAAATCCAGCCCATCGATTCTATCCTCAATAGCTGCTTTTGCCGTCAAAAGTAAAACAGGGGTTTGTTTGCCCTCTTTTCGTAATTTCTCTAACACTTCCAGTCCAGAATACGTGGGCATCATGATATCAAGAATAATGCCATCGTATTCAGCTAAATCAGCATATTCATAGGCATCTTTCCCATCATAAACACTATCCACGGCATACCCTTGGCTCTCTAGAATCACTTGGATTGCACGAACCAATTCTTGTTCATCATCTGCTAATAACAGCCTCATATCCCGACCTCCTCAAAACTTCTTTTGATTAGCATATTCTACTCCGCTAAGATGCGCAAGAACATTTATTTTCAATACCTTTTCTTAGCATCACTTTGTAGCTGTTCTTTTATTTACATTCATACCTACCAAAAAGAGATTAAACAAGCTTTAATCTGCCTTATTATTTCAACAATCTGGCAACGACAATTATATCGCGGTACGATACTTTTTCCTTGCTAACGATATCTCACCGTGATATAGTTTAATTAGCAAATACATCGAGGTGTGATATAGCAATGGATATTAAATTAAAGAAATCTTACTTTCCAATGACTGAAACAGCATTCTATATTCTTTTATCTTTAGCTACACCTAGACATGGATATGCAATTATTGATCATGTTAAACAACTGACTAAGAAGCGAATTTCACTAGGACCAGGAACCATTTACGGAACATTATCAAAGATGAAAAAAGATGGTTTGATTGAACCGGTAAAAGAAGAAAACAACCGAAAGATCTATCAAATCACACGATTAGGGGAAAAAATTTTAGAGGCTGAGAAAGCTCGCATCAAAGAGCTTTATATGAATTCTAAGGGAGGGATATAATCATGGAGAAAAAAGTCTTTAAGTTTATTACAGTAGATCAATTAGAAAAAGAGCAAGAATTTTTGCATGAGATGGATTTAAAAGGTTGGCATTTTAAGTGTTACAAGAACTTAAGGTACCATTTTGAACAAAATCCTCCAGCGAATTATGTTTATTGGATCGACTACAAAGAAACACTAGCAGATCTAGATGAGTATCTAGCTATTTTTGAAGATGCAGGTTGGGAAGTCGTTTACTCTTATCCTATATTTCAAGGCAGTTGGATCTATTTTAGAAAACTTAGCACAGATGATTCTCGAGATCTCGAAATTTTTACGGACAGGGATTCGATGGTTGATTTATTAAAAAAAGTAAGAATGCATTGGACTTGGTTTGGAACAGCTATGTCACTTTTGTTGCTTTTTTTTACAATCTTGAATTTATTTATCTCCAAGTCTCTTGTCAGTGGTGTTCCAACAGCCCTTTGTTTCCTTTTTATTGCAATTCTTTACGTAAAACTTTTCATTAATCTAACTAAAAAATCAAGCAACTAGAGCAGAATTAATGTTTTTAATTGATTGTTTTTGAAGAATACGGTACTCCTTACGAGCAAACAGAACATACTTCAGGTCATAACAAATTGATTGCAACACATGATTCAAATTAAATAATAACTATCCTCTATCTTTTGATGATAGAATAGAATAACTAAATAGGCTAATGAAACGAGGTGCTTTACATGAACACAAACGATAGCGATAAACAAAACAGCCATCTTGATTTAACCGATTCAGATGTAAAAGAAGTTTTTACCCTTTATAAAGATCACGAGGAAGTTCCTTATATCTCACCGAAACGCAACTTGAAAGAGTGGTTAGATTTGGTGAATATCGGTTCCGAAAGCTTAGTCCCTAAACGAAACATGATGCGGTTTAAAGAGGGTATCCTTCCCGGTCACCTTATTTTGTTATGGCGTATTCAGTTCGGCACGTTTACAACCAGCAGTGGTTACCCTAAATATTTTGAATATAATTATGGTATCAATGCAGAACAAGCTCTTAAAGAAGTTATTGAAAAAGGGTACGCAGATCAGTTGTCCGCGATGGATTCTTTGCCCTACTTAAATGCTGCTCAACTAAAAGCCGTCTTGAAACAATTTGGACTTAAAGGATACTCCCAGTTGAATAAAGAAGGACTTATGGAACTGGCTCAAGCAGAGTTGACAGAAGACCAAATCAGTTCTTACTTCACTATCAGAGGCTATAAAATCACCCCAGCTGGAACAGAGATACTTGCTAACTATCCAGAAGTCGTTGATCGTCACCCTAAAAAGAAGTATTAATCTATTGTATATGGTAAACAGTAACACATCCTGTTAATATACAGCTGTCTTTTGACATAAAAACAACCCCTAAAAGTTAGATTTTCCTAACTTTTAGGGGTTGTTACTTTAACGACTGAATTGCACAGGTTCCTTGAATCCGTCTATCATGGTCCGTGTTTCACTTAATGTAGTTTCTGCAATTTTTTTGCCTTTTTTATAAGAATAGCGGACCGGTACTTGCCTGCGGATTGCTTCGTACTCATTTTCAGCCGGCAGAACAATAAAGTCAGCTGGCTTTCCTTCTTCAATGCCATAGTGTTCTTCAATATGCAGTGTTTTTGCACTATTGATCGTAATCAAATCCATAGCATTCATAATCTCTTCATAACCTGTCAGTTGAGTGGCATGCAGCCCCATCAACAGAACTTGCAGCATATTTCCTGTTCCTAGTGGATACCAAGGGTCGTAAATATCGTCATGACCGAAACAAACCGTTAAATCAGCTTCCAATAATTCTTTGACACGTGTCAGTCCCCGACGTTTCGGATAGGTATCGAACCTTCCTTGCAAATGCATGTTGACCAATGGATTGGAAACAAAACGAATATCAGATAGTTTCAATAGTCGGAATAATTTAGACGTATATGCGTTATTGTATGATCCCATCGCTGTTGTATGGCTGGCTGTTGTACGTGAGCCCATTCCTCTTTCGTAAGCTTCTTTTGCCACCACTTCTACAAAACGTGATTGTTCATCATCGATTTCATCACAGTGAATATCAACTAGACGATCGTATTTCTCCGCCAAGTCAAAAGCAAACTTAAGGGATTCTACGCCATATTCTCTAGTGAATTCATAGTGCGGAATGCCGCCCACTACATCAGCTCCCATTTTCAAGGCTTCTTCCATCAGTTCTTTTCCATTTGGATAAGATAAGATGCCTTCTTGTGGGAATGCAACGATTTGGATATCGACATAAGGTGCCATTTCTGCTTTTACTTCTAACATAGCTTTTAAGGCCGTTAACTTTGGATCTGTAACATCTACATGTGTGCGTACATACTGAATCCCTTGAGCAATTTGCCATTGTAGGGCTTTTTTTGCACGTGTTTTAACGTCTTCATGTGTTAGAAAAGCTTTGCGTTCAGACCAACGCTGGATGCCTTCGAATAATGTTCCGCTTTGATTCCATTCCGGCTCGCCTGCTGTCAATGTTGTGTCTAAATGGATATGCGGTTCAATAAACGGCGGAAGCACCAGTGAACCGTTGACATCTAAAACATCATTTGTTTTTTCTGCGGCTACCGGCTGCGGTTCAATACCGGTAAACATTCCGTCTTCAATTGTGATTTGCCAAAAGCCTCTTTTTCCTCTTAGCGCTGCATTTTGAATGATCATATATTCCACACTTTCATTAATTATTTTTTTCAACTGTTAGTGCTGTCTTAGCTTTCGGTAATTTCATCAATCCTATATAAACCACAGCAGTGCCCACTAATGCATTTAGCGGAGTAATTCCTGGTGCAAATTGAGCCAAAGCTACACCGATAGCCCAAGCCAGAAGTGCTGTCCAGTTGACGGATACAAAATCTGCTTCTTCAAATTTTGCATAGTTGCGACGCTTCACAAAAAAGTAATCTGCGATGATGATTGCTCCAATCGAGGGAATAGCCGCACTCAGCAAGTTCAAAAAGCCGACAAAATTAGTGTACATCCACATAGCCAGCACGGTACCAACCATTCCGTTCACAAAAACCCAGAATTTTTTAGAGATTTTTGTAATATTGGCAAATCCTAAACCAGAAGCGTAAAGCGCGTTATCATTAGTGGTCCAGATGTTCAGAGCCAGTACTAAAATTGCCGGTATCGCCAAACCTTGTAAAAATAAAACTTCTGAGATATCTGAGAGTCCATAAACCATCGACCCCACAGCTCCAAATAAGAACATCAACGAATTGCCCAGGAAGAAAGCTGTTGAGGTAGCCGCAACAGCTGACCGCGAAGTTTTTGCAAACCGGGCAAAATCGGCTGTCAATGTACCTCCGCTAATAAAGGATCCGATACAGATTGTCAAAGCAGCTGATATAGTGAGACTTGATTGGGGTTCATACTCGAAAAGAGCTGACAAACCGCCCATGAATTGGGTTGCTTCAATAGCAGAGTAGCTTCCTAAAACCGCAATCAAGGGAACCGCTATAAAGCTTAAAATCACCAGCGACTTCATCCCATAAAGAGAAGCCAACGTGATTGCGGTCCCAAAGACGAAAATCAGCAAGTAACTATTCCAGCCCATTTCTTTTGCAATCGGAACAGCAAACATCGCCACACCGACTCCAAACCATCCAACTTGCGTAAAGCCCAATAAGAAGGATGGTAAGTATGAACCTTTCTCACCAAACGAGTATTTTGCCAGCAAGTGAGTAGACAATCCCATTTTAGCTGCAATGTGCGCCAATGTTCCAGTATAAAGACATAGTGCCAAGTTTCCCAACAAAATGACGAGCAAAAATTGAGAGAAAGTTAAACTTAATCCCAATTGCCCTCCTGCTAGCATGCTGGCTGAAAAAAAGGTGAAACCCAGCATTACAGCCATTGTTTTTGCAAAAGAATTCCGGCTCGTTTGCGGTACCGTTTGTAATGAAAACTCTGTATCAATTTTCTTCATTATATTATTTCCTCCCATTTCTATGGGTACCAAAAGCAAAAAAAAGAGACTGAATATCAGATTTCCTGACATTCAGCCTCTTTCTTTAACCTAAGAGAAAAGTGTATATATCCACACTTGCACACATTTCTCTTAGATTTTCATCCGCTTCCTTGTCAGTCTCTCTGGACTGGTTTAAAGGTACCTGTATTTACTTAAGCTTATTATTCCAGAAAAAATTTTCTCTGTCAACTAGAAAATTCTCGACTAAGCTACCTAAATGTAATAAACCGTTACTATTCACGGCCAAATCGAAAAGTAATTTTTCAGCATTCAAATAAAGGTTCTTCATTTTCTGGCGTTGATAAGGAAATTTCCTCCGGATTACGGGATAGCTTGCGGAAAGCCATGGGACCATTTTGAGCCGAAGAACGCGTCTCAAAACTTGCAAGCGTCAAACTTAACGTAGCGGCTAAAGCCGAACGCTAAGTAATTCTCAATGCATCCTCTTTCATGGCTGCAAGCTCCTCCTATTCCTCCGAAAATTTCTGGAATGTGTTAAAAGAAACTCAATTAATTACTGACCAACGTCAAATGTTGCAGAACCATTTATATCACATACTCTTTTTTAATTCCATTAATTTATACCGAAATTTGCTATTATTCAGCTATTGTGTCGGTTTTGTTCACAAGTGATTAATACTAACTAGCATTTTGTTCACTATTTCTTAAACTCTTTTTTATTTTTATGACACAAAATCGCTATACTGTAGAGATAGTTTCAGACAATATTCCTACAATAAACGTTGACATTATGACAAAAAACTCACTCATAAATAGTTAATTTTTCTGTAAAAATTCATTTCCATTCAATATTTTAATTCTAACAGATTCAAATTTGTGATATAATTAACAATGAAGTTCATTGTTAAAAATGGAGTGTTTGTTATGAAAGAAATCAATCTAGACTCTTCTGTTTATGAATTAGTTACAGCGTACCCCGAAATTCAAACTATTCTATTTGATTTAGGTTTAAAAGACATCCAAAAACCTGGCATGTTAACGACTGTAGGAAGATATATGACTATTCCAAAGGGAGCAAAGATGAAAAAAATTGATTTGAAAGTTATTATTGATCAACTAGAACAACTAGGCTTTACTATTAAGGAGTGAGTTTATGGAAAACAATACTGTTCAGCGTCAGAAAAAAATTGTTGAAATTTTAACCTTACTTCATGAAGGTGGAGAGTTTGAAGAAGCTAAGCGTCTCTTCGACGAGTCTTTTGATGGTGTGGATGTCAGCGAAATTACAGCTGCAGAAAGAGAATTGATTGCCAGTGGTTTAGATCCTTCAGAAATCCAACATCTATGTAATGTTCATGCGGCTGTATTTAAAGGTTCTATCAGAGATATCCATCGTTCAAATTACGAACATGAGTATCCTGGCCATCCTGTTCACACTTTAAAGTTGGAAAACAGAGTCATTCACTCACTCTTAGAAGATGAAATCCAAGAAGTTTTTGATCGATTAGCTAAAGGGGACTTTTCTCAAAAAGAGCGTCTACAGCATGCTTTATTAGATTTGACACAAATTGATAAACATTATGCACGAAAAGAAACATTGATTTTTTCTTATATGGAAAGATATGGCATTACTGCGCCACCAAAAGTTATGTGGGGTGTTGATGATGCTATCCGTGCAGCTATAAAAGATGTAAATCTTTATTTAAGTAGCGATAAATTTGCCATTAACCCTCTAAGGGAGAAAATCGAACACATTATAACAGAAGCAGAAGAAATGATTTTTAAAGAAGAAGAAATTATGATTCCAATGGTTCTAGATGTTTTTTCCTTAACAGATTGGCAAAGGATTGCTGAAGATAGCTTAGATATTGGTTTTGCTTTCATTCCTAAGCCTTTAAATTGGAAACCTAGTAAAGATGCACTAGCGCAAGAAAAAGACCAGCAAGAAGCTCGGACACAAGCAGCAAAAAAAGCCGCTGATATGACAGCAGCTATCTCGCAAGCTCCTCCTATTACTGAGACAGAACATTACGATTGGCAGGACGATCCATTAAGTGAAGGCTCTATCGTTTTACCAACTGGTGTCCTTCAGTTAAAAGAATTAACAGCTATTTTTGGTGTTTTACCTGTGGATCTCACTTTTGTAAATCATGAAGATCGCGTACGCTTTTATTCAGAAGGAAAGAATCGTGTTTTTCCTCGTACAAATTCTGTCATTGGACGCGAAGTGATTAATTGCCATCCTCCTAAAAGTATGCATATGGTTCAGAAAATTCTTGACGATTTTAGAAGCGGTGAAAGAAATGAAGCAGAATTTTGGATCAATCTACATGGAAAAATGATTTATATTCGCTATTTTGCTATTCACAATCCTGAAACAACTGACTATCTAGGCTGTTTAGAAGTCACACAAGATATTACCGAAATTCAAAAAATCCAAGGAGAACACCGATTATTGA
Source organism: Carnobacterium viridans (assembly GCF_900102725.1). Lineage (NCBI taxonomy): Bacteria > Bacillati > Bacillota > Bacilli > Lactobacillales > Carnobacteriaceae > Carnobacterium > Carnobacterium viridans. Next base: position 1,301,332 of record NZ_FNJW01000008.1, read on the forward strand.
GTGAGAGCAACTAACCTTATTCAAAAATATTAAAGTTAGGAAAACTATTGAACTTAAGACGATCAAACAACCCATCATTCCATATAAGGATGACCGGTTGTTTGATCGTCTTTTGGTTATCCTAATTTAATTGTAAATTCAAAACCCGTTGAATTTACTTTAAAAGGTCTACCAGGTTCTTTGAAAATAAGTTCAATTCCAGAAACATCATCTGGCAAAGAGGGTGATATAATATAGTTTTGACTCATATGCCCGGTTGTCCCACCGCCAACTTCTGAACGGCAGTCGTATATATCATTAATGGACAATTCAAAAAGATCAGGATTATAGTTGTCTTCACTATTTTCTTTTGCCTCCTCCCAATCTGTATCTAGATACAACACGCTAGCGTTAGCATATTGCCGAATAAAGGTCACCGTATATATGACTCCATTATTTTCATACATCTTAAGTACTGGTACATATTTTTTGAATTCAACAGGCACAACCATTGGCTTGAGACTAGCTTCCATGGCCATTGTCGTAAAGATCGATTGTAAATACTCTTCCTGAAGGTCGTACTCTTCTGCAAAACAAGAAACAACCTCATCTGGTGGAAAAAATATATTTTTTCCTTGAACTACCTTACGTTGGTTTAATAAATTACAAATCTTTTTATCAATGGATAAGAGGCTTTCGTTATAATAAGAATTTGTTCTTTCTATTGGTTCAAAGCTCATATTTAGTTCCTCCATTTTTTCTATATAAAATAATGTTTATCTTTTTAATGACCGGCAATACAACATACGGGTTTATTCAATCAAAAGAAGTGATTTAACTCATTATATTCTTCTTGTAGTCCACCGTTTGTTCAAAATGAGCTACCGCACCAATCAAATTAGCATCATTGTGAAATTTACAAACTTGGATATTTAATTTTACATCTTGTGCCTTTTGACGTTCTAAATAAAAGGAAGTTCGTTCATGCAAGCGTTGAATAAGGTCTTCTCTGACAGATATGCCACCACCAATAACAACCATATCAGGATTAAAACTAATAGAAAGGTTATAAATTCCACGTGCCAAGGCATCAATAAGACCATTCACATATTTCACAGCCAAGGGTTCTCCTCTATCCGCTTCTTTGAAAAGGTACTTTCCATCTACAACTGTATCTAATCCTATTTCTTTTCCATAGCGTTTTGCAGTTTGAACTGGACTTCCCATTTCACTTAACGTATGTTCACCATCTAACAACATATAGCCAAATTCTCCTCCGAAAAGGTCTTTTCCTTTAAATAACTTACGATCAATAACGACGGATCCGCCAATACCAGAACCAATGATTAGGAACAACGCATGTTGGATATTTTTTGCAGCACCATGCCACACTTCTGCTAATGCAGCACAATTAGCATCATTTTCCATTGAAACGGGCACTCCAAATAAATCTTCCCATTCTTTTTTGATTGGAAAGTAATGGAGGTAAGGAACAGCACTGATTCCATTGATAATCCCTTCTTTTGCATCAACAGCACCCGGAGCACTGATGGCCACGCCATTCACTGAATAATTTTTTGTAAAGTTATGATAAACTTTCATCATTTCTTCTTTCATATCATCCCAATTTTTGGGTGTATAAAATGAACCTTTATTGCTTAAGCCTTCATTTTCCCATAATCCAAATTTCACTGCTGATCCGCCGATATCAAATACCACTATACTCATTTAGTCGCTCCTCGTTATTTTAATTAATAACGTTTTCATTTTCTTAATCCATAATTCATTTTAAACCATTTAACAACTTATCTAACCAGTCATTCACCTTTTCTTACAAGTTAAACTATTAAAAAAGGAAAAAGCCAACGACAGAGAATAAAGAACTCTCTTTCCTTTAGAGAGTCCTTTTATTTCTTAGCCTTTATTCTATAAAATAATCTGATTTCCACCATTTTTTTTGCAACTTCTACTTTCACAGATACCTTTTGAATCATTTCATTAATTGTTTCACTAACTCATAATACTGCTTTGAAGAGTAACTTAGAGATATCCTTATTCTATTATATTACCCTCATTATGTTTCTTAGTTTAATCCATTATTAATTCAATTACAATAATTAAAGTATGGTAACTTACAGTATGTAATAAAAAAACTGCATTTTAAAGTCCCATAGAAATTTTAATCTTCGGATAGTTTCTAATAAAATCCTTTTTTATTTTTATTAGTCTTTAGATAATTAGAGGCATAGCACTAAGAAAGTACCGTACCTTTAATAAGATTCCTTGTTACCTACTTTTCATTAACAGATTAATCGATTGTTGAAGGCTTTCTTCTCCATTGCTGCCATCGTTGTTGTTTTCCTGGATACACTTTACTAAGTTTTCAGCCACTATTAAACTAATTACAAAACTTGTAAAGCAATCTATTATTTTTTCTGCACGAAAACAACATAAAACAAAAAAAATATTACATTTAGTTGTTTTGTGTTGTTTTAACTTTATAAAATGTTAAGATAGAAAAGAGCAGGAGGTGTTTTATTGAATCAATTAAAAAGACAAGAATTGATTTTTAATTTGCTAAAAGTCAATGGAGAAGTGTCATCTAATGAACTTGCTGCTGAATTAAGCGTTTCCATGATGACGATCAACCGTGATCTTAAAGAGATTTCCACATGGGAAGGTATCCATCTTGTACATGGAGGAGCTGTTTACCGAGGAGAAAATGCTTTAGAAAATCCTATCTCTATTAAAGAAGAAGTTAGTGTTCAAGAAAAAAAACAAATTGGTAAGTTTTGTAGAAGCTTAGTCAAACCCGGCAGTGCTGTTTTTATTGAGACAGGAACTACTGCTCTGGCTGTGGCAAGAGAAATATTTACTATTGAAGGATGTCAGTTTTATACCAACTCCTTATTAGTTCTCAATTCTTTATCCAAATATGAAGAAATTCATTTGCACAGTGTTCCTGGAAAGTACCGTGAATTATCTAAAGGTTTTTTAGGATTAGAAACGGCTGATTTTGTTAGAAATTTCAACTTTGATGTAGCTTTTATAGGTGCTGAAGGAATTAGTGCTGACTTTGGGATCACTTTGCCCAATGAGGAAGATGCTTTTACAAAAAGAGCCATTATGAATCAATCGAAGAAAACCATTTTAGTGGCAGATCATAAAAAATTTGGCCTCTCTTACCTTCATAAAATCGGGGATATCGAAGAGGTTGATATGATCGTGACTGATTTAGACAGCCAGCAAACAAATTTTAAAGAATTAAAATCATTGACGACTATTATTTCTATTAAAGATGAGGAGAATAAACATGAATATTAATTTAAATAAAGTAACTCTACCAACTATCCACACAAATCTTAAATCGATTTATTTAACAGACAAAACAATGACCGCTCGAAAGGAAAATTTTTTAGCAAAAATGAAACAGCAATCTATCGATACTGCAATTATTTATGCAGACCGTGAGCATGGCGCAAATTTCGAATATTTCACAGGATTTATTCCTCGTTTTGAAGAAGCTTGTTTAGTGATGCACGCCAATGGAGACAGCTATTTGTTACTAGGAAATGAAAATTTAAAACTAGCATCTCACTCTCGCATTCCTGCACATGCGATTCACGTGCCTTACTTCTCTTTACCGAATCAACCGATGAATGGAGAAAAGGCACTAGCGGATTATTTTAAAGAAAGCCAGATTTCTCCCGATGCTATAATCGGTGTTATTGGATGGAAATTATTTACTTCTAGCCAATACGACAATAGTGGATTATTCGACTTGCCTTTCTATATCGTAGACAGTTTAATCCATTATGTTGCAGACCGTAAGCAATTAAAAAACTTTGCTTCAGCTCTTATCTCTCCAGAAGGCGGATTACGCACGACTCATAACGCCAACGAGATCGCTCATTTTGAATATGGGGCAACCTTAGCTGGAAAAGGTATGTTCGCAGCGATCCAAGCTGTGGAAGTTGGTAAAACAGAGAAAGAAATTGGCGCTTTACTCGCTCTAGATGGCCAACCGAATACTGTGACGACGATTAGTGCTGCTGGCAAACGGTTTACCAATGCTACTCTTTATCCAAGAGACAACGAAGCCTTGTTAGGCGATAACTATTCTATGACAGTAGGGTATAAAGGTGGGTTAAGTAGTCGTGCTGGCTTTGTAGCGTCTTCTGAAAATGACTTGCCAGAAAAACAATCTGATTACTTGGAAAAAGTTGGCATTCCTTATTTTACTGCCTATACTACTTGGTTGGAAAACATAAAAGTTGGTACAGTGGGAGATAAATTTTATTCCATGATCGAAGAAGTCTTTCCTTCTGAGATGTACGGCTGGACATTGAATCCAGGGCATTATACAGGAGATGATGAATGGATGTCATCACCATTCTTTAAAGGTTCTACAGCTGTTGTGAAGAGCGGTCAACTGTTCCAAGTAGATATCATTCCTAGTGTTCTTGGCTACTCAGGAGCAAGTTGTGAAGAACCTGTCGCTATCGCGGATAAAGCACTACAAGATGACTTAAAAGAACAGTATCCTGATGTGTGGAAACGAATTGAAGAAAGAAGAAATTACATCAAGAACGTTATCCACATAGACTTATCAGATGACGTATTGCCCTTAAGCGATACCGTTGCATTTTACACGCCGTTCTTATTAAACAAGACATTAGCTTATACAAAGGAAGTCTAAACGTGAAAAAAATGGTCACGTAATATACTAATCGAGGACTTTAAATCGACATAGCGCCTATTAAAATAACAATTATCCATTTATCAAGAAGAAATCAATGGTTTTGTCGAAATAACCTTGTAAAAGCCTATCAAACGCTATAGTATGGACTTTAAGACACGAAACAGAAAGAGGCAACAAACTTATGACCATTATTCAAGCAGAACCAGCTAATATTGAGGAATTAAAAACTAAGGCAAATACAAAAGACAATTGGAAAATCAGACTTGAAGCCGTTACTGAATTAGCAAACTATGACTGTCAAAAATCAAGATATATCTTAACAAAATTGGCTTCAAATGACCGTGTTTTCGCAGTAAAAGAAGCAGCTTTTAATGCTGCACAAGCGATGGGCATCACGAAAAAAGGCTTGCCTTTAGAGTTGAAACGAAAAGATATCAGATACAGCAGTAAAGACTTTGCAAAAGTTTTTAGTCGTGTTAAACGTGATACACAAATGGAAGAAATTGATTTGGATGCCTTCAAAAAACAATTCCAAATCGTTAGTCCTGAAATGTATGATGTTATGCAATACGAAGAACAAGATAACTTCGATTTGTGGATTGTAGCTTCATATGCGAATTTAAGATAGATTTTGAAATAAAAAAAGAACTCTTTTAGGAGTTCTTTTTTTTATGCTTCCAATCGTGACACTTTTTTTGTAATGAGTAAAACTACTAGCATACTTACTACTAACAAAATTACTGTAATTGCTAAGACTACTTGAACTCCACCAACTGTCACTAAATTACTCGGTATACTACAAAAAACTACAGCTGAAACGATGGCTAAAGCTAACGAATTTCTCCACCATCCAATAGCGAAAGAAATTAAACTAATACTCGTAACTAAGATAACAGCAACGATCATAAGAGGGATCTGGCCCACAATTTTATCGAAAGAGAGCGAATCATTGACTACAGAAAAAACAGACTCTGATACAAAAAACAAACTGTTGGTTAATAAAATACCAAAAAAAACACCAATCCCACAAAACAGTTCACAAAAAATAATTTTTGCTCGTAAGATTTTCTTTCTTGCTATAGGATAACTTAACGTCAAGTAAAGGTAATTGTCGTTATAGGATTCCATCACAACTTTTCCTAACATTGCCGTACCTAAACATGAAAAACCTGCTACATTAATAATAAAAGATAAGACATATAAGAATTTATAGGTCCCCATTTCTGGATCCGTTACCAAAATGCTTGGATCAATCCGCGGAGCATAAGCTAATAAGTTGATCATTGCTAATGTAACTAATGGTATCAAAACGCTAGCAAGCAGATATGGGGTTAGTGCGATTTTTTTCATTTCTAATTGAATAAGTTTCATTTTAATTTACTCCTTCCATTTTGTTGATTAAGAAATTTTCCAAGCCATCTTGATATTTAGCTACTAAATCTTGCTTTCTTTCATCTAAAACAAGTTGCCCATCATAAATTACTCCGATTCGTGTAGCAACAGATTCTACTTCAGTTAAAATATGACTCGACATAATAATCGTCTTGCCTAACAATGAAATTTCTTCAATCAGTTCTCGAAATTGTTTTATCCCTCTAGGATCAAGACCATTTAATGGTTCATCAATGATCAGTAACTCAGGATTATGAACTAAACACCTTGCTAACACTAATCTTTGGCGCATTCCTAAAGAATATTCTTTTACAGGACGATCATTGTCGATTGTTAAACCTACAGTTTTAAGCCACTCACTAATCTGATTATTAGAAACTCCCATATACTCACAATGAATTCTCAAATTTTCATGTGCACTTAAATGTTCGTAAAAGACCGGTTCGTTGATATTGGAACCAATTTTTGTTTTTACTTTTTCCAAATCTTTACTTTCATTTAAAATGATGATTTCTCCATTAGTTGCTTTAGATAAACCTGTCAGAATTTTAAATAAAGTCGACTTTCCTGCACCATTTTTTCCAAGTAAAACATAGACTTCTCCTTTTTCAACGCTTAAACTGAAATTTTTCAACACTTCTTTTCTTCCATAGTTCTTCTCTATACTTAAGACTTCAACACTTGTTGTCATTTTAATTTTCCTTTCTTAATTGTTTTATATTTAATAGCGAATGATAGATACCACCGGTATGTATATTTGTAAAAAAATAGCTTTTTACTCAGCTATTCTTTTTTAAAATAGAAAATAGTTTGAAACTTTCTTGAACGATTTCATCTGTTAATAAAGGAACACCTACTCCATTAAACATCTTTTGGATGAATAAAATTTTACGGCGCAGTTCTTCTTCTGATAAAACACTAAGTTGAAATCCTATCCATAAATTAAACGTTAGCATCAGCAATTCTGAAATCTCTTCTGGATAATCCGTTTGAATGGATCCATCAACGACTCCTTCATCAACTATTTTTTTCATTTCTGGGACAAGATCATTGAAGACTTGCAAATATTGTTCGCCCAATATTCTGGGACTTCTCAACGCAACTGCAGCAGAATAACCGATTGATTGTCTTCGATAAGCATTAAACGTATCTTTTAAGACATTTTGCAATTTTTCTAATCCAGTGTCTCCATGCAAATTATCAGGGACAGCTTGTTCATCTGCTTCGCCCATGAGCGTTTCTAGAATAGCGAATTTTGATTTAAAGTGGTGGTAAATAACCCCTTTGGTCATATTCCCTAGACCATCAACAATGTCTTGAATAGAAGTTCCATCATAGCCTTTTTCTAGAAATAATTTTTCTGCTACATCCAGTATTTTCTTCTTCGTTTCTTCAGGGTACTTGTTTCTTGCCAACTATCTCACCTCACATAAATACCAGTGGTATCTGTGTCAATGATTTTGTCTTGATCTATTTCACCGCTATCTATTTTGGAATCATTTTTTTACTGGACTGCCTCTTTCCAATTGATTTTAACTGGTATTAACCATATCATTATGTATTTCTCATATATGTCTTATCCGACGTACAAACTGTTGCTTAACCCAATGAATTTTCAGAACCGTTTAACTTGCGATTCTGAAGGTATTTTTGTCTAAAAAAACTAAATATAACGTATCTAATTAGTCAAAATTCTACCCTTTTCAACTTCTTATGTTCTCAAAATTTGTAACCGATTGCAATTAGTGCAATAATAGGGTGACGTGTCCAGTAATTCTGTACATCATCAATTAGGGGGTTACGAACATGCATCAAGAAAAATTAAAAACAATTGGATTTGTTAACAGTCACAAAACTGGGGAGAAACGAATCGCCTTATTGCCTAAAGACATTACACGAATAAATCACAGAGAAGTTTTATTTTTTGAGGAAGGCTATGGAAGTGATTTAAATATTTCTGATACTGAGTATGCTGCATTAGGTTGTCAGGTTGTTCCAAGAAACGTTGCTTTGGAACAAGATATTATTTGCGATCCTAAAATTGGAGACGCTACTTTTATAAAAAATCTACGTCCAGGACAAACGATATTTGGATGGGTCCATGCTGTTCAGAGCAAAGAAGTGACAGATATATTAGTAGACAATGAGCTTTCTGCTTACGTTTGGGAAGATATGTACGAAGACAATCGCCATTCTTACTGGCGCAATAATGAGTTGGCTGGAGAAGCTGCTGTTATGCACGCTTACCAGTTAAACGGAGTTATGCCATATGATACGAAAGTTGCTATTTTAGGGCGTGGAAATACAGCACGCGGTGCACAACGAATTTTAATCGGATTAGGTGCAGACGTTAGAGTCTATAATCGCAATCAAGAAAAGCTCTTCCAAAAAGAAATGACCGAATTTGATGTGATTGTTAATGCAATCTTATGGGATACTTCACGTAAAGATCATTTGATTTATCAAACAGACTTAGAACGATTTAAACCCGGAACACTGATTATTGATGTCAGTTGTGACGAAAATGGAGCTGTTGAAACGACTGTACCTACTACTTTGGAAAACCCCATTTACGAAATCAATAGTGTTATACACTACGCAGTCGATCATACTCCAACCATTTTTTATCGCTCTACTTCAAGTGCGATTTCAAAAGAAACCTATAAGTATATCGACGATTTAGTTGAAGGGCGTCCTAATGTTATTTTAAAAAATGCTCTAATTGTTGAGCAAGGTCGTATTATTGATGAACGCATCAATCAATTCCAAAATAGAACAACACCTCTCCAAGTTGTTAATTCTGATGACAGAAATCCTGCTTAACTCATCTGCTTGAACCTATTCTACTGCAGGTATTGTTTGGAACATTGCTTATGCGCACTTTGAATCAGCACCAAATATTCATATTTTATCTTTACTTGTTCATTTATAGTACAGCAAAAAACTCGACGAAATACTTGTCGAGTTTTTTATTCATTCTTAGGTCAGGCGTTACTTCATGAACGTGTTCCAATGACTTGCCATAAAGGTCATCACTTTTAGTAACTTTACCCATATGGTCTACACTATTTTTTTTGCGTACCATTATGTACCATATGGATAAAGATTTTTCATCTTTACAGTACTCAAAAAGGTTTTGCGTACTGTATGACTGGATTTCATCACACAATATGGTATGCAAACAGCTTTTATGTACCGTATTACTGCCACTCAATCCTTCATATGGTGGTCAAACAGCTTTTATGTACCCCATTACTGCTATTATACCCTTCATATGGTACACAAACCGTCTTTATCTAACTCAATCCAACAAAAAGGGAATGCACCTAAAAAGTGCAATCCCTTTTTGTTGGATTACTTTCTTAAATATTTAGTGTTTCAAAGAACTAAATATTGCGCATTTTTTTCCATGTATTATTCTAAGAACAACTCCTAAATTGTTTCCCTATATTAGAAGGTAATCAATAAAAAGCTCAATTGATTAAGCTTTCAATATCTTTTCAATTTCGGTTAATTCTGAAGGAGAAAATTCAAGGTTATCTAATGCTTTGACATTATCCTCAATTTGGCTTACCTTGCTGGCTCCAATTAATACGCTTGTGACTTTCCCATCTCTTAAAATCCATGAAACAGCCATTTCAGCTAACGTTTGACCTCGGCGTTTTGCGATTTCGTTTAGTGCTCTTGATTGCTCTATGGTAGCATTTACTTTTGCTTCATCTAAGAATTGACTTGTTGTCCGACCAGCTCTCGAATCTTTTGGAATGCCATTCAGATAGCGATCTGTCAACATACCTTGCGCTAAAGGACTAAATGCAATCGTTCCTAATTGATTTTCTTGTAAAACATCTTGTAAACCATCTTCTATCCAGCGGTTATACATGCTGTAAGAAGGTTGATGAATAATGAAAGGCGTTTTTAATTCTTTAAATATCTTTGAAATTTCAGCTGTTTGTTCGGCAGAATAATTAGAGATTCCAATATACAAAGCTTTACCTTGGCGAACCATTAAATCCAATGCATGTGCCGTTTCTTCAAAAGGCGTATCCGGATCTGGACGGTGAGAATAAAAAATATCAACATAATCTAAACCCATCCGCTTCAAACTTTGATCAATACTAGCAGTCAAATACTTTTTAGATCCAAATTCCCCATACGGACCTGGCCACATATCATATCCGGCCTTGCTTGAAATAATCAATTCATCACGGTAAGGAAGCAAATCTTTTTTTAAAATGCGCCCAAAATTTTCTTCGGCACTACCCGCTGGAGGACCGTAGTTATTGGCTAAGTCAAAATGCGTGATTCCCAAATCAAATGCACGATGAACCATTTTACGGCTGTTTTCGAATAAATCTACATCACCGAAATTATGCCACATCCCTAAAGACAATGCTGGCAATTTTAATCCGCTGTTCCCCACACGATTGTAAATCATATTGTCATAACGATTTTCTGCTGCTTGATACATTCAATCACTCCATTTTTTATCTATTTCTTCCTTTTCTAATTATAACGCTTTCAAACATAAGAAACAATCAGCTGTAAAAGATTCCAGCGTCATTTGATTAGGAATCGATAGTTAAAATTTCCATTTCTGTAAATCAGACGTTCCTATGGCTCTCCACAAGCAACACCGTCTATTCCAGAAGAAATGTTATTTTCTTCTATCCACACCATTTGGCGAAGATCTCATTATTTTAATGAATATTACTAGTATGAAACTAAATTCTTATAAACTGACGTTCAACATTGAATTTAAATCAACTGCAATAGAGGGTTATCTCCCCTTTTTTTGGAGTAGTTGATACAGTTTATCTTTTTTCTCATTAAAAAAAGCTTTCTAAAAATCTACATATTGTGTTATCATAATCAAACAGACACAACATATAGGTTTTTGGCGTCTGTAAAAATTATTGTTCAATAGAAGGAGACTTTTAATGGTAAATAAAATAAACATTATTTACATCAGTTTAAATGGGAATACGAAATACTTCGTCTCATGTTTAAGCGATTACATAAAAGAAAATATGGATGTAATGGTAGAATCACTGAATATTAAAGATTTAAAAGGAGAGACTTTTCCAGTTGATGAACCTTTTGTCAGTTTCTTGCCAACTTATTTAAACGGTGGAAATGGAATCCATACCGGTGATAAGGAAGTATTAACCACTAGACTAGGAGATTTCATAGCGTCTAACGATAACTTTAAACTCTGTTACGGAATTATTGGCAGTGGGAATCGGAATTTCAATAATCAATTCTGTCTCAGCGCTAAGCAATATGTAGAAAGATTTAGTTTTCCATTAATCGATGTCTTTGAATTACGCGGGACACAGACAGATGTAAAACGAATTGCCAACTTGATTATTAAACATCACGAAGAATTTCTTAAAAAACTTTAGAAAAATCTAGGAGTGAATACCTTTGCTAAATCAAACAACTACTATTAAAAGTCCTAAAACTTATTTTTATCTTAATAACTTAGTTAATATTCCAATCAATGGTGAAATTCCTTTACAAAAGGATCAAGAAGCATTAAAAGCCTATTTTGAAGAAGAAATTATTCCTAATACTTTAACATTTCCTTCACTAGAAGAAAAATTGGCATTCTTGGTGGATAACAACTACATTGACTTAGACGTTTTAAATCTTTATAGACAGCCTAATAGTGAGGGCTACGATTTTGTATTTATTAAAAAAATATTCAAGCAAATTTATGCTGCGAACTTTAAGTTCAAAAGTTTTATGGGTGCTTATAAATTCTACTCACAGTATGCATTGAAAACAAATGATCATTCGAAGTACTTGGAACGATTTGAAGATCGTATTGCTTTTAATGCTTTATATCTTGGTAATGGAGATAAAACATTAGCTGTTCAGCTTGCTGAGGAACTTATCTCTCAACGTTATCAACCAGCTACTCCTACTTTTCTAAATGCCGGGAAAAAGAAACGTGGGGAAATGATTTCTTGTTTCTTAATTGATATTGCTGATTCAATGCTTTCAATTGGTCGGGGAGTAAACTCTGCTTTACAGCTTTCTCGCATTGGTGGTGGAGTTGGAGTTAACCTATCCAATATCCGCTCAGCTGGCGATCCAATTAAAGATATCGCCAATGCCTCTTCCGGTATTCTTCCAGTAATGAAGCTATTAGAAGATGCCTTTAGCTACAGTAACCAACTTGGGCAGCGGAATGGTGCAGGTGTAGTCTATTTGAATGTTTTCCATCCAGATATCTTAGGTTTTTTGTCAACTAAGAAAGAAAATGCAGATGAAAAAATACGAGTTAAAACGCTCTCTTTGGGGCTAGTTGTTCCTGATAAATACTATGAATTAATAAAAACAAATAAACCGATGTATTTATTTAGTCCTTACAGTGTGGAAAAGGAATATGGTATTCCCTTCTCATATGTAGACTTGTCTGCTGAATATGACAATATGGTTGCAAATTTGAACATCAAAAAAACGCACATCAATGCTCGTGAGTTGGAACAAGAAATTTCTCGGTTGCAACAAGAATCCGGCTATCCGTATATTTTAAATATTGATACAGCCAATAACACCAATCCTGTTGATGGAAAAATTATTATGAGTAATTTATGTTCAGAGATTCTTCAACCCCAAGAACCTTCTACACTCAACGCTGACTTATCTTATGAGCAAACAGGTACTGATATTAGTTGTAATTTGGGTTCGAGCAATATTATGAATATGCTGCAATCACCAAATTTTGCTCAATCCGTTCATTTAGCAGTTCGTGCACTAACAACAGTTACAGATTCAAGTCATGTTCTAGAGGTACCTTCTATTAACAAGGGCAATTCTATGTACCATACGATTGGTTTAGGCGCTATGGGATTGCATACCGCTTTAGCTTTGCAAAAAATTGAATATGGTTCAGAAGAATCGATTGAATTCACTGAAGCTTATTTCTTAGCTCTAAATTACCATTCTTTGGTAGCAAGTAACGAAATAGCTCAAGAACGAGGAGAAACATTTTTTGGATTTGAGAAATCCAAATATGCTGATGGCACATACTTCCATCCTTACCTAGAAAATGAATTCACACTAGTAAGTGAAAAAGTAAAAAACATCTTTGCTAACGTCCAATTGCCAACAGTTGCAGATTGGAAAGACTTAAAAGAAAAAATCTCTAAGCATGGTTTGTATCACCGCAACCGTTTAGCCGTTGCACCCAACGGTTCTATTTCATATGTAAATGAAACGAGCGCATCACTACATCCGATTACTCAACTTATTGAGAATCGTCAAGAGAAAAAAGTTGGTTCTATTTTCTACCCAGCGCCTTTCCTTTCAAATGAAACTCTTCCATACTATAAATCAGCTTATGATTATGATCAGCGTAAAATTATTGATATTTACGCCGCTGCTCAAAAACATATCGATCAAGGTATGAGCTTGACTTTATTTATGCGCTCAACACTTCCTGAAAATATATACGAATGGAAAACAAGAGATTCTTTAAAACTGACAACTAGAGACTTGAATCGTCTGAGAAATTACGCTTGGACCAAAGGAATAAAGTCACTTTACTATATTAGAACGTATACCGAAGATGATGAATTTACAATGGCCAATACTTGTGAATCCTGCATGATTTAATAGGAGGGAAATTATGTCTTACTTACATTACAAAGCAATCAACTGGAACGAAATCGAAGATCTTTTAGATCATTCAACTTGGGAGAAATTAACGTCATTATTTTGGTTAGATACTCGAATCCCTGTTACAAATGAAAAATCGCAATGGGAAGCTCTTCCAGAAAATGAAAGAGAAGCATTCATGAAGTCGTTGGCTGGATTAGCTTCAGCAGCTACGTTTCAATCAGAAAAAGGTTACCTAGTAATCAATGAAGGAAAACACACTCAGCAAGAAGCTGCCATTTATAATAATATTCAATTTATTGAATCTGTTCATGCTAAAGCGTATAACACAATCCTAATAGGATTTAACGAACCAAAAGAAGTTGATGATCTCTTAACTTGGGCAGATAACAATAGAGAACTTCAATACAGATTAGATCGTATTCTTGAAGTCTACAAGACAGGAACTCCACTCCAAAAGCGAGTTGCAAACTTACTCTTGGAAGGAGTCCTAACTTATAGTGGATTCTTTACTCCGTTGCTGTATTGGGCACAGAAGAGATTCACTAGCGTTTCTGAAATGATTAAGTTAGTTCTCACGAATGAATCTCTACATTGCTTTTATATTAGTCACAAATTCCAATTAGGTTTTTCTGAATTAACTCAACAAGAACAAGCAGAATTGAGAGATTGGACTTTTGATTTGTTTGTTGAGCTAGTAAACAATGAATTAAATTCTATAGAACAAATTTACTATAAAACCGACTGGCTTGAGGAAGCTAAAGATTTTGTTCGACAACAAGCTAATAACGCTCTTAAAAGCTTGGGTTTCGAACCGCTTTATCCAGAATCAGTTGCCAACAGCATCTATATTGATTCCATTAATACTATCTTGACTAAACTAACTCATCATGATGTAAGTAGCCAAACAAACATTAGCTTTCAAATTGACAAAGAAAATCTAATGACTGAAGAAGACTACGACTTTTAACGAATACATCCAGAATTCAAACTTAAAGAGTCTGAATTCCATTTTAAGGAGGAAAAAACTATGACTTCAAAGCATAAAGTGATCAATTGGAACAGAATTGAAGACGAATTAGACGATTATGTTTGGGATAAGGCAACCTCACAATTTTGGCTAGACACTCGTGTTCCTATTTCAAACGATTTAGCAGATTGGCGAGAACTTTCATCTATTGAACAAGACGTTATTAAAAAGGTCGTTGGAGGCCTAGCTTTGCTAGACACATTACAATCTGAAAAAGGTGTTAACGCTATGCGGGAGGACGTTCGTACTCATAAAGAAGCTGCTATTCTGAATAATTTTTTGTTTATGGAAACCATCCATGCGAAGAGTTATGGAACGATTCTAACTTCTTTGAACAGTATCAAAAGCATCAATGAGATTTATGATTGGATGAATAATGATGAACGAATGCAATACAAAGCAAAACGGATTAATGACATCTATCAAACTGGTAATGGTTTGCAAAAGAAGATTGCAAGTATCTTTTTAGAAGGTATTTTATACTACAGTAACTTCTTCGCCCCCTTATGGTACCGTGGCAGTAATAAACTGGCTAATCTAGCTGAGCTTATTAAATTGATTATCCGTGATGAATCAGTACATGGTACTTACTTAGGGTATAAATTCCAATTAACTTACAATGAGTTACCTGAAGAAGAGCAAAAGAAATTGCTGGATTGGATGTACCCTTTGTTGGAAGATCTGATGGAAAATGAGTTGGCCTACACTGAAGAAATCTATAGTCCCATAGGCATAGCTGAAGATGTTAAAACTTTTGTTCGTTACAATGCTAATAAATCATTGCAAAATATGGGGTTCCAGGCTTATTATGAAAATGCTGATTTAAGTGATGTTAACCCTATTGTGATGAATGGTATCTCAATTGAAACATCGAACCATGACTTCTTCTCACAAGTTGGAGCTGGATACCTTATGGGTGATGCTGAATCAATGGTAGACGAAGACTACGACTTTTAATACAAAAAGAAGAACCGCGCTTGTAATAGACGGTTCTTCTTTATTTTTGCTCTGACTAGCTGCATCCATATTAAATTGTCTTGGTCATGATCAAATCAGTTTGCTCATCATCACCCATGAAGAAAGAATGTGAACTGATCTGAATAAACCCTTTCTTTTTATAAAAGGAAAGAGCACTTAGATTTTCTTCCCAAACACCTAACCAAATTATTTTTTTGTTTTCTTCTCGTGCAAACTGTTCAGCTTTCTGTATCAAAAACGTCCCATATCCTTTTCTTTTACGATCACTTCGAATGTAAATTCTTTCAATCTCTACAGCATTTTCAGCAATATCTTCTGTTTGAGCATCATCTATGTTTAATTTTAAGTAACCGACTATTTCTTCATTATCTAATAAAAAGAAAAATGCAGAATTTTTATTTGTAAGTTCTTGTTTGAGTTGTGTACTATTGTAGGCTTTTTCCAAATAACTTTTTAAATCTTCCTCAGTGTTTTGATTCTTAAATGTATCCGTAAATAGTTCTATACTGATTTTTTGAAGTAATTTTAAATCTTCTAAGGTACATTTTTTCAATTCCATAGTACTAGTCTCCTTTAGTAGTCACGTTTGTTTCCTTTTTTCACAAAATCCCAATCAGTTTCCGTATTTTGTTTTATTTTATTTAAAATTCGAGAAAAAATTTTGACTTCCTCATCTGATAAGCCTTGTAGAGCAATCTTATTAGAATAAAGATTTTCTTTCACAATATATTCCGCCAATTCATCACCTTTAAGTGTAGTAAATAACCTTTTGATTTTTTTATTCACTGAGTCAGCTCTTTTTTCAATCAGACCATTTCGTTCAAGTTTTTGAATAGCCCTCGATGCAGTAGTACGATCTACTTTTATCATTTCACTTAAATTATCCGGTATAATTCCTGCATTTTCTTTAATCCTTACTAAGTAGAGGTATTGACCTCTTGTAAGATTGAGATCTTTAAATTCTATATTAGCGATAGAGTCTAAGGATCGTGCTATCACACCAATGTCACGAAGAATGTCTATCATTCTATTCCCCCTTCTTGTTCTTAATAATTTCTATTATAGCGACTTTTGTTGTAAATACAACAAAAAAATCTCTTTTATACTTGTTTATTTAAGCATATGATCCACAAAACTTTAGATACGTATTTTTGATTACTTGGAAGCAGGCGTTTTTCTCAATTAAAATTGCAACTACTATTTATAGTAAACTTTTATGCTATAGGCAGATTATTTCATAAAAATACAAATAAGTGGTAAGGTTCTTTTTGGAACAAAAACTTATTACTGGGGGCCATTTTTTTGAAAATTATTGTCGTAGGAACATCACATGCTGGCTATGAAGCCATTCAAACATTATTGAAGGAGCAACCAGATGCTGAATTGCATTTGTATGAACGTGGAGATACCGCATCATTCTTATCTTGTGGAATTCAAAGTTACTTAGAAGGCATTGCTGAGTCTTTAGATAGTTTACATTATGCAACAGAGGATTCGTATATCGAACAACATGTAAATGTTCATATGAATAGTGACGTTGTTGGAATTAACCCAAAAGCTAAAACCATTACTGTTAAAACAACTGATGGAGAAACTGAAGAAAGCTATGATAAATTGATTCTTTCTCCTGGTGCAGCGCCTGTCAGAATTCCAATTCCTGGTGCTGACTTAGATAATATCTTCTATGTACGTGGCCGTAATTGGGCTGAAAAAGTTAAAACACGTATGGGTCAATCGAAAAAAGCGGTTGTTGTAGGTGGAGGTTACATCGGTATTGAAGTTGCTGAAGCATTTGCTAAAGTAGGTATTGAAACAACAGTTATTGATTCTTTAGACCGCGTATTGAATACGTACCTAGATAAAGAATTTGTTGATGTATTAAATGAAAATATGAATCATAATGGATTGACTGTTCGCACAAGCGAAATGGTAAAAGAAGTTGTTGGCGAAAACGGAACGGTTAAAAAAGTTGTTACGGATAAAGGGGAGTACGAAGCAGACACTGTGATTATGGCTGTAGGTGTTCGTCCAAATACGAAATGGCTTCAAGGAATCGTTGAATTGAACCCCGACGGAACGGTCGTTATTGACGACTACCTAGAAACTTCTGAAAAAGATATTTTTGCAATGGGTGATGCTACAAAAATTCCATTTGCACCAAATCATGGTAAAAAACTAATTGCTTTAGCCTCTAATGCTCGTCGTCAAGGAGTCATTGCGGCTAAAAATATTTTAGAGAAGAAAGTAAAAATGCCTGAAGTATCTGGGACATCTGGTTTAACATTATTCGACTACAAATTAGCTTCTACAGGTGTGAAAGACATCGATCAAGACTCCATTGACGCTGAAGTAGCTAGCACATTCGTAGTAGAAAATATTCGTCCGACTTTTATTGATGACGAAAAAGTCATGATGAAAATTCACTTTGAAAAAGACAGTCACCGCATTGTGGGTGCTCAATTGATGTCAACTTATGACGTTACAGCTTCTATCAATGTACTATCGGTAGCTATCTCTTCAGGTTGGACTTTAGAAAAATTAGCCTTTGCTGATTTCTTCTTCCAACCAGGATTCAACCGTCCATGGAACTACCTAAATGTTCTTGCTCAAAAAGCTTTAGATGATAACTTTGATAGTGAAAAATTATAGTACTTTTGTAAACATACTAAGTTTAAAAGACTAATATAGTAAAAAAATAGCTTCCTAGTAGAAGAATATCTACTAGGAAGCTATTTTTATACGTCAAAATTTGAAGCTTTAATCACCTTTTTTGATTTTTAGAACTTAAGTTAACATTAGTTTTCAAAAAATTCCTTCTACTACCTATTCACTTTTCTGAAGGGTTGCTTTTATTTACTACAACTACAATCATTTTCTGTTTGCTTATTCCGTATAGATAATAACCACTATTTCAAGAAATGGAAAGTATTATAGATTGAAACTCCTTTTTCAGGGAAAGCACTTAGTACCATTCTCTTCGTTTACTAGTAGCCTGTTTAAATATCTTTTTCAACTCGTCTTCATCATTATCTGCTAGCGTAAGTTTCATAGCATTTAGTTCAGTCTCAAAGTGTTCAATCGACGTTAACAAAGCTGTGCGGTTGTTTAAAAACAGTTCACTCCATAGTTCCCCATTTATATCCGCGATTCTGGTGAGTTCTTGAAAACTATTTCCAGCAAACGTCAGTGTTTCTTCTGAAGCTTGTTGGCTATTTACAACTGCTACAGACAAGACATGCATCAATTGACTGACATAGGCGATTTGTTCATCATGTTTTCCAGGAGAAACACGCGTTACTTGATCAAATCCAATCTCTTTATAGAGCTTTTCAATGAGTTGTAAAGAGGCTTCTTTATTTGTCGGTATAGGAGTAATCAAAGCATTTGCTCCTATAAATCGCGTGTGGTCTGCTCCAATGATTCCTTTTTTTTCACTTCCGCGCATCGGATGAGCAAATACAAAGTCGACTGTTGAAGGAAGTACCTTAGAAACTTTTTCTATAATGGCTGCTTTAACACCTGTCACATCGGTTAAAATGGATCCATCTTTCAAGATATTTTTATATTGTTCGACAAATGGCGCAATTTGATTTGGATAAAGAGAAATCATAATGACATCCATATCCTGTAAAATGTCATTAGCCTCTACAAATCCTTTTTTTATCATTCCCTGATTTACAGCTGTTTTTAACGTGGATTCGCTGACGTCTATCCCATAAACATTGTTATATCCAGCTGCTTGAAGACCTTTAGCAAACGAACCTCCAATGACTCCTAAACCGACAATCGCAATGTTCATTAGTTCTCACCTTTATTTCTGGCTTCTTTCAATGCTTGGATAGCTAACAAATAACCGGTTGCTCCAAATCCTGAAATTTGTCCAATACAAGCAGGTGCTACGACAGAGTCTTTCCGGAAAGATTCTCGAGAATGAATAGCACTTAAATGCACTTCAACGGTTGGTACATTTACGGATTTTACTGCATCATGAATGGCATAACTGTAATGGGTATAAGCTGCAGGATTAAGAACAATTCCATCTACCTTATCAATATGAGCTTGTTGGATTCGGTCAATCAACTCTCCTTCAGAATTGCTTTGGAAAAAGGAACAGTCTACTTCTTGATTTTCAGCGTACTGCTGAATCTTACGTTCTATCTCTTTTAATGTTTGCTTACCATATATCTCAGGTTCACGGGTACCTAAAAAGTTTAAATTTGGACCATTAATAATAACGATTTTCATGCTAGCCTCTCCTTTTATGCGTAATGGTTTTTGGAAGATTATTCTTGATAGTGTTCAGTACATCTTCTAAACCGGACTGATTGTCTACTCTAAAATCAGCGAATGACTGATACAGATTCAAACGCTGTTCGTGAAATTGGTATAGTTTACCCTTGCCTTCTTTTAATAACGGTCGATGTCCAATTTCGATATCTTTAATGATGTGTTCGATAGGACGATCGATGAACACAATCCACCCTGTTTTTCTTAGTGCCTGAATATTTTCGGGATTCAAAACTACTCCGCCACCACACGAAATAACTGTGTGATTTTCAGTTGCTGCTATTTTTTTACAGGCTTTTGTTTCAATTGCTCTAAAATGAGCTTCGCTTACTTCAAATAGTTCCGGAATGGACTGTTTTGTTGTATGTTCAATAAAAAGATCGATATCTTTAAACGGCATGCCTAGTTGTTGACTAAGTTTTTCTCCAATAGTACTTTTCCCGCTACCTGTCATACCAATCAACACAATATTCGTCTTCATAAATTTTCACCATTTTTTGTTTTCCATTCAGAAATCAACTCTTCCGTAACTTGTTCACCAATTGAACACTTTTCCCAGATTTCTATTGCTCGAACAGCTTGACCCACTAACATATCTAAACCATTAGCCGTTTGCTTGTTGTTTTCACGTCCCAATCTTAAAAAAGTAGTTTCACTAGGGTTATAAACCAGGTCAATCAAATAATCAAATTGCTGAATAGTCTTCTCACTTAATGGAGACTGATTGATATTAGGGTACATGCCAACAGGCGAAGTATTAATTAAAAAATCTCCCATTAAAGATTGGGCTTCCTCATAATTGGTATACCTTTTATTTTCGGTATTTTTAAACCGTTCTGGCCTCCGTGACACAATATAGATCATCTTAATCCCGTAATCCATTAAATACGCTTCAACTGTTTTCGAGGCGCCTCCTGAGCCTAAAATAACTGCTATTTTCCCGTTTACCTCCCATTGTCTACGGCTTAAAATCAAGCCAAAGCCAGCGTAATCTGTATTGTGCCCAATTAACTTTCCATTTGCATTTTCAATCGTATTCACTGCTCCCATTTTTTTGGCTAACGGACCGACTTCGTCTAGATAAGGGATAACAGCTTCTTTATAAGGAATTGTGACGTTTACCCCATTGATGGATAACGTTCGAATACCATCCATCGCTTGTTTTAATTGTGCTGGTGGAAACGCAAAGAGCTTGTAAGCAGCGTCTAGTCCTACTTTTTGATAAATTAACTTATGGAGGCTTGGAGAATGGCTATGTACAAGCGATTCTCCTAATAATCCGTAAAAGTTCATAAGGCACCTCTTCCCATCCTTTGATAATGTGTTGAAGTATAGACAAAAGAAACCTAAAGTTCAATTAAAAATTTATTTTAAACTTATTTTTAATACTTCTCATTCTTTTAATACCATCGTTTAACCTGCTTTTAATATTATTTTTAAAAATTAATTTTTTATTTTTTGTTGACAATACTTTTTTTACTTGCTAATATTGGTCTCACAGTTGGTAACCAGCTGATAATGATCAATTGAGGAGAGACCACCATGAACTTACAAGCACAACTTAAAACTGCAATGGACTCACAATTGAATAATTATTATTTTAGCTTCTTTATGAGAAAATCTATAGAGGCTAAAGTTTTTTAAGCTGCTAACAACAGTTGCCCTATAGATTTTGAAAGAAATCGAAGGGGCAACGAACTAATCTGATTTTATTTATACTATTAGTGAACTTACCTAACGCTACATTCGATAATCTTTCAATAGACTATCGGGTGTGGCGTTTTTTCGTTTTTCAATAATTTTAGTGGAGGAAAATAGATGATCATTCATACGTTAGGACCAAGCAGCACAGATAGTTATACAGTCGCAGAATCTTTACTCCATTCAGAAGACGATGGTATTGTAGGCTATCCATCTTTTGACAGCTTATTACACAATATTCATCAGTTATCCGAACAATACGTATTGTTTCCTGTAGCTTTTAAAAGCGCCCGAAAAGATTACGGGTGGAAAGAATTTAATTATGATTACTGGGATAAAGTTGAATTGGTAGATGTCTTCCAACGAAAAACCAAGCCCATGGTTCTCATTAAAAATAGCTTTTATGCAGAAAACCGAGCGATGATTCATCCAGCCACCACTATTTTTTTGAAAAAATATTTAATCAAAAAAAACGAAGATACAGTAATTGAATTTTCAGACAGTAAATTCAAAGCTTGGTCAGCCTTTTGTAAAAAGAATCTGAAATATACGATTATTAGTGAGGATGTGTTTGAAAAAGAAAAAAAGGTAGGGTACACGATTGAAGAACGTTATGAGCCAGTAATGGTGTGGTGTTTGTACAAAATAAACTAAACAATACAGAGGAGAATGACTATGATAATCGTATTAAAACAAGGAATTAAAGCAAATGAGGTTAAAGAATTAGCTGCTAAATTAGAATCTCAAGGAGTTACCGTGAGTCATTTCACCGATATCAAGCGCGATTTTCTAGGTCTGATCGGCGATACTAGTGGAATCGATGCTCACCAATTGCATGCTTTTTCGGAAGTAGAACAAGTTATTCGTGTAGAAGACCCTTACAAAAGAGCGAATAGAAAATTTCATCCTGAGAATTCTATCATCAAAATTGGTGACGAAACAATCGGTGGTACTAAATTAGGTATTATCGCGGGACCATGTTCTGTAGAAAGTGAAGAACAAATTGTGACTATTGCAAAACAACTTAAACAAGCTGGTGCGAACTTCTTACGCGGCGGTGCATTCAAGCCAAGAACTTCTCCATACAGTTTCCAAGGTCTTGAATTAGAAGGATTAAAAATGCTCCAAGTTGCTAAAGCTGAAACGGGTATGCCTATTGTGACTGAATTGATGTCGACAAAATGGGTCGATCAATTTGTTGACTCAGTAGATATCATTCAAATTGGCGCACGCAACATGCAAAATTTTGATTTACTAAAAGAAATTGGACGAACGAATACACCAGTCCTATTAAAACGTGGCTTATCTGCAACTTACAAAGAATGGTTGATGTCAGCTGAGTACATCATGGCTGGAGGAAATGAAAATGTTATTTTATGCGAACGCGGCATTCGGACATTTGAAACAGAAACCCGCAATACACTAGATATCCAAGCTGTTCCTGTCATTAAAGAACTTTCTCACTTGCCGATCATTATCGACCCGAGCCATGCTGGTGGGATGTCTTACTTGGTTGAAGCAGGTGCTAAATCAGGGATCGTTGCCGGAGCAGATGGTTTAATGATTGAAGTTCACAATGATCCAGCTAACGCTTGGAGCGATGGCGAACAATGTTTGACACCAGATGAATTCGCTAGATTGATGGAAAAAGCTCGTAAGCTAGCTGAGTTCGAAGGTCGTTCAATCGATGAAGCAGCTACTATTTTGACCAAATAAATTGTGGGAGGATAACATCAATGTCTGTCTTAACTATTAAACTTCCAACAAATGAAGTGAGTTACGAATTAAAGATTGAAAAAGGAATACTCAACCGCGTCAGTAATGAAGTCTCAAAAGTCTTTACTGGAGCCAAAATTGCCATTGTCACCGATGAAACCGTCTATGACCTTTACGCTAAATCCATTATAAAAGATTTGGAAGCAGCGGATTATGAAGTGCAGTGCATTGTTTTGCCTCCTGGAGAACAAACTAAAACATTTGACTCGCTGCCCAATCTCTACAGTGCATTTGCTGAGTTTGGCTTAACACGTAGCGACTTGATCATCGCTCTAGGCGGTGGCGTGATCGGCGACATCACTGGTTTCGCCGCTTCTTCTTACTTGAGAGGTATCTCCTATGTCCAAATCCCCACCACTCTGCTAGCGCAAGTTGACAGTAGTGTAGGAGGAAAAGTTGGCGTCGATTTACCTGAGGGAAAAAACTTAGTCGGTGCTTTTTATCACCCCCTACTCGTCTTGATTGATCCATTGGTTCTAGAGACGTTGACAGATTCTGCCTTTGCTGATGGAATGGCGGAAGTAATCAAGTATGGCTGTATAAAAGATCTCAATTTATTTCATCGTCTGATGGACTTGTCTTCTCGAAAAGAAGTCATGCAACACATCGATTGGATCATCGAAACTTGTTGCACGATCAAACAAGTGATTGTGCAGGCAGATGAAAAAGATTTGGGTGAACGAATGGTGTTGAACTTTGGACATACGTTGGGACACGCTATTGAAGCGTACTACCATTATAAAACATATACCCATGGTCAAGGTGTGGCCATTGGCATGGTTGCGATTTCAAGAATTGCAGAATCCAAACAGCTGACAACAGATGGAACCACTGATCGATTGATTACTCTTTTACAACAACATCGTTTACCTACTGAACTAGAGGATCCTGAAGATTACCCTAAACTATTGCCTTATATCAAAAAAGACAAAAAAAATATTGCAGGCAGTTTATCCGTGATTGTTTTATCTGACATCGGAAACGCTACCGTACATCAAACGTCTTTATCATTTTTCGATTCTTTAGACACTGGAGGAACAACATGACTAACCTAACTCTTACTCCTACTACATTAAACGGAACGGTTATTGTCCCGCCTTCTAAAAGCATAGCACATCGTGCAGTGATCTGCGCCAGTTTAGCAACAGGTCGCAGCACGATCAAGAATGTTCAACTATCTGATGATATCCTTGCAACTATAGAGGGTATGCGTTCGTTTGGAGCGATTATTTCTTACGATGATCAGACATTGACTATTGATGGCATCCGTAATGGATCTGCTAAGGAAATTCGTACAATCAATTGCAATGAGTCCGGCTCTACCTTGCGTTTTCTGATTCCTTTAGCGACACTGTTTACAGGAGAAACGCATTTTATCGGTCAAGGACATTTAGGCAAACGCCCGCTTGAACCTTATCAAGAATTATTCGAGGCTCAATCACTCCACTATAAACAAGCCGCAACTGAAAATCTACAGTTGAGTGTCGCTGGACCTTTAACATCAGGTATCTATGAAATGCGTGGCGATATCAGTTCCCAGTTTATCACCGGTATGTTACTGACCTTGCCTTTACTTACCGAAGACTCTATCCTAAAAATTACGACTCATTTAGAATCGAAAGGCTACATTGATTTAACCCTGTCTGTCTTGCAATCCTTTGGCATTGTGATTGAACAAGATGAGGATGGGCAAGAATATCGCATCAAAGGCCAGCAAGCTTATACCGCCCGTGATTACACAGTCGAAGGTGACTACTCACAAGCAGCCTTCTGGTTGAGTGCAAATGCATTAGGGAATGAGCTTTTGGTAAATGGTTTGGATTCAGATTCTTTACAAGGTGATCAAGCTATCGTCTCGATCTTAGAGACAGTGAACGGCGGGTCTAATGATAGTGAACGAATTATAGATGGAGCTCAAGTTCCCGATATTATTCCAGTAGTAGCTCTAGTCGCTGCGTTAAGCAAAGGAAAAACAAAAATTATCAATCTGGAACGTCTACGGATCAAAGAAAGTGATCGCTTAGTTGCTACACAAAAAGAGTTGACTGCTTTAGGCGCACAGATTGAGATTGTAGGAGATTCGCTTTTGATTGAAGGGGTTTCTGAACTATCAGGCGGTCAAGAAGTTTGGAGTCACAAGGATCATCGCATGGCTATGATGTTGGCCATCGCTTCAACGGTGTGTCAAGAACCAATTCACATCAAAGACACAGATTGTGTTAAGAAGTCTTATCCCAACTTTTGGGAGACATTCCAACAACTAGGAGGAAAAATACATGAGTGGAATATGGGGTAAAAATTTACAACTCTCACTATTTGGAGAGTCACATGGTGTGGCGATTGGTATTACCATCAATGGCCTGCCTCCAGGTTTGGAAATAGATATGGAACAGGTTTTAGTTGAAATGGCACGCAGAGCGCCAGGGAAAAATGAATTGACGACACCAAGAAAAGAAAAGGATCATCCAGAAATTTTAAGCGGCTTTTTAGATGGGAAAACAACTGGTGCACCACTGACTGCCATTATTTGGAACACAAATACGCGCTCCAAAGACTACAGTGTGCTGAAAGATGTTATGCGCCCAGGACAAGCTGATTACCCCGGACGAGTGCGTTACAATGGCCAC
This sequence comes from Carnobacterium viridans, assembly GCF_900102725.1. Classification (NCBI taxonomy): domain Bacteria; kingdom Bacillati; phylum Bacillota; class Bacilli; order Lactobacillales; family Carnobacteriaceae; genus Carnobacterium; species Carnobacterium viridans. Next base: position 1,327,433 of record NZ_FNJW01000008.1, read on the forward strand.
AATGACCATCGTGGCAGCGGCCATTTTTCCGGGAGGATCACTGCTCCTCTCGTATTTGCAGGTGCTATTTGTCAGCAATGGCTGAAACAAAAAGGCGTAACAGTAGGATCTCATATTCAATCGATTGGAACAATCGAAGATGAAACTTTCGAGGATCAAGAAACGGTCACGTTAGAGCAAATCGAACAGTTCAAAGAAGAACAGCTTCCTTTGTTTAATGCTGAAAAAAAAGTGGAAATGACCGACTTGATTTTGGAAGCCAAAGAAGATGGGGATTCTGTAGGCGGCGTCGTTGAAACATTTGTCTTAGGATTAGATGCCGGGTATGGGAATCCATTTTTTGACTCAGTTGAATCTCAACTGGCTCACCTCGTATTTGCCGTGCCAGCCATTAAGGGCATTGAATTTGGAACAGGATTCGATATTACCAAAATGCGCGGTTCAGAAGCGAATGATGAATACTACTATGATGAACAAGGGCGCATCAAAACACGCTCCAACAATAATGGTGGAATCATTGGCGGGATTACTTATGGCATGCCCATCGTCTTCAGAGCTGCCGTTAAACCACCTGCTTCCATCAAAAAGAAGCAACAGACAATCAATATCCAAGAAGGAACAGAGACTGAATTAGAAGTTGAAGGACGTCACGATCCTTGTATCGTTCCACGGGTACTGCCGGTCTTAGAGGCGGTTACCGCTATCGGATTAATGGATTTGATGCTTGGAGGACAATCGAATGAATGAATTGGAACAGTACCGAAAAGACATTGATGAGATTGATCAGGAACTTACTCGCTTGTTTGAGTTACGGCTAAACACAGTTTTAAAAGTCGGTCGCTACAAAAAGCAACGCAACTTACCTGTATTGGATGCCAGCCGCGAGCAAGCTGTTATCGAAAAAAATATTAGCCGCTTAACAGATAAAACATTTGAACCGCAAGTAACGAAGCTTTTTCAATCTATGATGGATATCACGAAAGAAACTCAAACGGCTCTCTTAAAATCAAAACCGTAATTTATCGATTTATTGCACAAAATCGGGTTATTCATGAACGGTTGCGTTCATTGAATAACCTATTTTTTTATAGCTGATGTTTCCCTTTTTTTCTCCCAAAGATAACTTACTCCATTAAATTTATTCCTTCTAAATTCTCATACAACTGGAGATACTCATGGCATTTCATATTTCTGGGCACGCATATTTATCTTCCGAAAGAAATCATGGATTGGTGTGCTCTTCCCCAGTATTTTGCTGGGATAATTTCTGTCACGCGTTCTTCAATTTGTTTGGGCGTGGCATTTTCTGCTATAGAGTTTCATAATTTCATAAACAACGTGTTGAGCAGCTTCTTTTGTTAGCATAGATATTCTTTTCCTTCTTTCAATCCCCTCTATGTATACCCTGTCTTCAGTTATAAAATTTTTAATTCGATTGGCACAATTTTAGTATATCTTATAACGAGCAAAAAAATCCCAGAAATAATTCTTTTTCCTTCTGGGATTTACTATTTTTCGAATCCGCAAATTATGCGTGATAAGCGTGATCTGTTTCAGATAGCATGTTGTATACCCCTGCATAGGTTCCACACACATCTCCAGGAATAGTATAGTTGGATGTTATTTTACGTAATTTCGCAAATTCTTCCTCTAAATGTGGCTTACCGGTGGTACCTGCTTCTGTTGTCTTTTCCTTCATTGTATTAAATAAACTTCGTACTTCAAACGCTTCAGGATGGTTCTTACCGTGTGCACGCGTGATTGCTAGTGTAAATATATCCAATTTTTCAAAATAGTGCTCTGCTACTTCATTAAATGTTGCCATTAGTGAATTCCTTCTTTCTTGTGTAGGTTATTTTGCTTTATAACAGCAGTATAGTCCATATGTCACAATGGAAAATTGACCCACATCAAGTTTTGAAATCTTGACAAAATCAAAAAAAGTCAAAGAAACAAACTATTGTAAAGCTTACATTTTATTTCTTTGGCTTTTTATGAAGTAACACCATCACACAGATTATTAGGTAATTAAAGTAAAATCGACACAATCAAATCATCAAATTTTCTACTATCGATATCTTTTCCTAAGCCAATTTTGATATTGCCTGCTCTCGTCCATAATTCAACTTTCGCATTGATATCAAAATTTCCTGCATTTTCGGTGGACTACATGTTGATTGAACTATAAGTTAAAGAATAAATCTCGATTTTCTTCCCACGTAATCCTTGTGCATCACGAACAATCAATCGTTTGTTCGATTTTCTATTTTCGTTTCTAAATAGTTTTTCTAATTTAATACACCACGAGGTATTGTATGTAAAGCTTATTTTTTTTAAATATAATAAAAGCTAGTAGCTACATTCAAGTCATTAATACTTGTTTTTCAACTGATAATTTGCTATATTTAGATTGTAATTAATATAATTAAATAATTATTATGAAATGGAGTGATTAGGATAATGAGTATTGATTTTAAAGATCATGGCAAGAAACCTTATGTTGTAAATATTGAAGATGCTACAGTGCAAAATGATAACTACCGTACAACGATATGGACAGGCGCTAAATTACAAGTAACCGTCATGACTATTCAACCAAACGATGATATTGGCCTAGAAGTTCATCATGGAATTGATCAATTTATTCGCATCGAAGAAGGCCAAGGGCTATGCCAAATGGGACCTTCTGAAGATAACTTAAATTTTGAACAAGTTGTTTCTGAAGATGAAGCAGTATTGGTTCCAGCAGATATGTGGCACAATATTAAAAATACTAGTGACAAACCACTAAAATTATATACCATTTATGCTGGTCCTGATCATGTTGAAGGTACTATACACCCAACTCATGAAGACGCAGAAAACGATCCTAATGAACACTAAAAAAAGCCTCGCTTTATAAAAAAAGACTGTTTTGAGTCCAAATATTTGAGCAACAGCTCTAAATATTGGACTCTCATTTTTGTAATTTATTAAATATAGACTAAGGAGGAGAATATATGGAGACACCACTATTAAACACAACCCAACTAGGCTACGAATTAGATGGAAAAGCTATTTTAAAAGGAATAACGCTGTCTGTTGAAGAGGGAGAATTCTTAACGATTACAGGACCCTCAGGAAGTGGAAAAAGTACCTTATTAAAAATTATTGCTTCACTCTTGTCTCCAACTGAAGGAACCGTTTCTTATCAAAGTAAACCAATTGATGACTACGAACCTACTGATTATCGCAAAGAAGTATCCTACTGTTTCCAAACAGCAACGCTTTTTGGAGAAACTGTAAAAGATAATCTAATGTTCCCATTCGTTATCAGAGATCAGCCTTTTAATGAAAAAAAAGCCTTAGATGCTTTAAAAAAAGTTGGTTTAGGAGCAGAGTATTTAACTAAATCAGTCAACGCATTGTCTGGTGGGGAAAAGCAAAGGGTAGCATTGATTCGTAATGTTTTATTTATGCCTAAAGTCCTCTTACTAGATGAAGTAACCAGCGCGTTAGATCATGAAAACCAAGAAATTATTCGTAATTTAATTCGTAATCTCAATCACGAACAGGGTGTTACAATCTTGTGGGTCACCCATAATGCAGTAGAGATTCAAGCTTCAAATCGTATTATTCAATTAGTTAATGGCGAAATGGAGGAACCGAAATGAACTTAGCTATTAATAATTCATCCTTATTCTTTGCAACTGCCTTAGTTGGTATAGCACTTATTGTTGTTTATAAAGAAAAGTTAGGCTTAGGTAAAGATATTTTAATCGGTGTTGTTCGAGCCGTTATTCAACTATTTGCTGTTGGTTATTTATTGGGCTATGTCTTTAAATTAAATAATATTATTGTGACATTAGCACTTGTTTTAGTTATTATTTTTAATGCCTCTTTTAATGCGGGGAAGAAAAGCAATGGTATATCAAATGCATTTAAAATATCTTTTATTGCAATCTTAACAGCTACTAGTTTAACTTTGATTGTTTTACTATTATCAGGAGCTATTTTATTCATCCCTTCTCAGGTTATTCCAATATCAGGAATGATTGCCAGTAACTCAATGATTGCGATTGGAATTTGTTACCGTAATTTGAACTCGAAATTTAAAGACCAACGTCAACAAGTATTAGAAAAATTGGCCCTAGGGGCAAATTTAAAACAAGCTTCTATCTCTATAGTACGTGATAGTATTCGTGCAGGAATGCTCCCAACAATAGAATCTGCAAAGACAATCGGAATTGTTAGTTTACCCGGTATGATGTCAGGATTAATGTTTGCTGGCGTAAACCCTACGCATGCGATAAAGTACCAAATCATGGTTACCTTTATGTTGCTATCCACTACAAGTATTGCATCTGTGATTGCTAGTTACCTGGCTTATAAAGAATTTTATACAGCAAGGAAACAACTAAAAGATTAAAACCAATAAAAAGCGTGTGAGCCTATCGGAAATTCCAATAGGCTCACACGCTTTTATATTTTTTTTAACGCAACAAACGTAATCCATTCAAAATAACTAAAATCGTCGATCCTTCATGGAAGACAACTCCTACCGGCAAATCTAAATAACCTAAAAGGTTTAAAATCATCAATAGGATGATCACACTGATGGAGAAGAAAATATTTTGTTTAATAATTCGGTTCAATCGTTTGCTTAAGTGATAACTATAAAGCAATTTAGCTAAATCATTTTTTACAATCACCACATCAGCTGACTCTATCGCCACCGATGATCCACTCCCCATAGCAATGCCGATATCCGCATTCGCTAATGCGGGTGCATCATTGATTCCATCTCCAACCATGCCTACCACCTTTTTATTTCGCTGACTTTTTAGGATATGTTTAATCTTATCTTCTGGAAGACAATTTGCTACATAATCATTTACTTTGACTTCCTTAGCAACTTTCGAAGCAACCATTTCATTGTCTCCAGTCAAAAGTACAACTTGAATACCTTCTTTTTGAAAACCAGCTACTGCTTCGATTGCTTCATACCGAATTTCATCAGAAAGAGAAATGTACCCCACAATTTCATTACTTTTCGCTACAAAAATAGTCGTATTTTCTTCAACTACTTTATCAAGATAATAATTTTTATCAGGATACCCAATAAACGTACTTGGTTTTCCTATTTCAATTGCTCCTTTTCTAACGCCTTGTCCAGCTATTTCCTCCACAGGTTCTGAAGTATCAATGTCTTTAAAGTTTCTGTTTTCAAAAGCTGCCACAATAGCATTAGCTATTGGATGGTTAGATTGTTGTTCCATATAAACCACTTCATTCAGAATATCTTCTGGAATTTCATAATTTAATACTCTGAAATCACCAAATGTCAGTGTACCTGTTTTATCGCTATATAAAATATCCATCGTATTCAAAGACTCCATTGCTGCTCCTCCTTTAACTAACACCCCATTTTTTGCTCCATTACTGATAGCACTTAATGTTGCTGGTGTAGCAGAAGCGACCAAAGCACATGGACTAGCAACGGTTAATAAAACCATTCCTCTATAAAAAGCTTCCTCAAAGCTATACCCGTTAAAATAATAAAGACTCGCAATGAATAATGGGACCATAATTAAAACTACTAGTACGTATTTCGTTTCAAAACGATCAATAATTTCCGAAATTTTCGAAGGGCTTTTCTGCGCTTCTTCTACCATCCGTATAATATTTGAGAAGACGGTTTGATCACTCGTTTTATTCACTTCAAGATGAAAGGCATTCCCTTCATTGAAAGTTCCAGAAAATACTTCGGCTCCTTTTTCTTTTTCAACAGGCATTGATTCCCCAGTAAGGCTGGATTCATTAATTTGCGTTTTTCGGTCGGAATACCCATCAATAGGTATCTGTGCTCCTTTTGAAACGACTACAATGTCACCAACTTTTAACAATTCAGTAGGTACTTCACTCACTTCATCATTATCTTTTAGCAGTTGCGCTGTAGAAGGCACATGAGATAGCAACTCAGAAATAGCACTTTTTGATTTATTGGTTGCATAGGATTCTAGAGCTTCTGAGCCAGCAAAAATGAGCAGTAATACAGCTCCTTCTGATTCATAATGAATCAAACATGCACCTAATGCTGCTAAAACCATTAGCAAATCAACATTGGGAGCTTTAGAATGGATTGTTTCTGTCACCGCTTTTTTAGCTGAAAAGAACCCTAAAAAGAAAATTGCCCCATAAAAAGAAATTGAACTATAAAAACCTCCCATCGTATTTAAAATAAATCCAATAATCGTAAAAAAGACTCCAATGACTAAAAACTGTCCTGAACGCGTATTGCTTAAAAACTTCAACATTTCCCTCTTCCTTTCTGTAATTATTTTTAAGTTAGTGGTTAAATTACCCCTCCTTAATAAAAAGTAAAAATAAAAAAGGCACACCTATAGGACAGTAGTACTGTCCCACAGGTGTGCCTTTTTTGGCACTACTCTGCTATCACACATGTGTGATCCGGCCGCATGAACCTCTAAGAGTTCACCGCCTGTTCAGATTTAATTGGCTCTCATTCTTACATTAGCTATAAGAAAGAAGAGCAAGTTAAATTAGATTTATATACACTTATAATACCATTTACTAATTGAAGTATCAAATGTTACTCCACTTTTACTGAATTCAATCGAGTTTACTCTATCAATCCAAGATGGAGAAAGGCTTTTTCTAGTCCGTCATTATCAACACTGTCAGTTATGTGATCAGCCATAGCTGTTATTTCTTTACCGCCATTTCCCATTGCTACACCTATTTCACAATATTCAAGCATAGGAATATCTACTTTTGCATCGCCAAAAGCTATCGTGTTCTTTCGGTCAACTCCATGATGTTCTAACAGTTTTTTAATAGCTGTCTGTTTTGTAATGTTTGCTAAGGCAATATCTCCAAACAGAGCTTGTTCACCTATACCTCCCCACGTACCTACTTGAAAGTCAGAAAAAAAATCGGCTGCAGCTAGGTAATCTTCATACTCTTCTAAAATGAAACTGATTTTGTTCACGTCAGCTCGATACAATTGACCATCAAAAATCATTTCTGGAAATGCTTGTCGCACCGTCATTGTTTCTGTACCGGATTTTTCTTTATAAGCAGCATAGTCTTTAACCGTTTGCTCTCCACGTGTCTCAAACTGTTCACTTGCAAACAATCCATTGTTGGACTCCAAATAAAAAGCTAATCCACGGTTATTCAGCCAGTCTACAATCATTTTTTCTTGTTCTGCTGTTATTAATTGATGCAAAATAACTTCATTATCACTTTCAACATAGTTGCCATTTCCACCAATATACCCATCAAAACCGATCTCTAATAGTTCATCATACATTTCAGCTTTGCTGCGTCCAGTCACCGGGTACACTTTATGACCGTTGGCTTGCGCAACTTTAATAGCTTTGACTGCAGAATTCGGTAATTCATTAGAATAATCTACTAATGTTCCATCCACATCTAAAAAAACATAGTTTGATTCCATAGTAACCTCCTTAAAAAGGCCATACCAATAAGTAAGCATGACCTTCAAACTAAATTATCCTTTTGTATAGTCTACATTTTCACCATTAGAAGCAATCACTTGTTTATACCAGTCAAAAGACTTTTTCTTCGAACGCGCCATTGTTCCATTACCTTCATTGTCTCGGTCTACATAAATAAAGCCATATCTTTTTTTCATTTCCCCAGTTGACGCGGAAACCAAATCGATACATCCCCAAGACGTATACCCTAAAATTTCTACTCCATCTTTGTCCACAGCTTCTTTCATAGCTTCGATATGTTGTTTTAGATAATCGATACGGTAATCATCCACTATAGATCCATCTGCATTAGGCGTATCGACTGCTCCTAATCCATTTTCAACTACAAATAACGGTTTTTGATAACGGTCATATAACTCATTGATCGTGATACGGAAACCGATTGGATCGATTTGCCAGCCCCATTCGCTTGCTTCTAAATAAGGGTTTTTAATGGAATCAAATATATTTCCACCTACTTTTTCTTGTTCATCTTGAACGGCAGAAACCCGCGAAGAATAATAAGAAAATGATATATAATCAACCGTATGCTTCTTCAGTAGTTCCTTATCTCCTTCTACAAAAGGAATTTCTATCCCTTCATTAGCCAAGCGTTTCAATGCATAATTAGGGTATTCGCCACGAGACTGTACGTCAATAAAAAAAAAGTTTTCTTGATTGTCTACTTGAGCTTGACGAACATCTGCAGGATTTGGTGTATTTGGATAATACTGTCCAGCTGCGATCATACAGCCGACTTTATTTTCCGGATCTACTTCATGAGCGATCTTGGTCGCTAACGCACTGGCTACTAATTCATGATGGGCTGCTGTATATTTTACTTGTTCTTCATTTTCTCCTTCTTCAAATACTAATCCAGCTCCCATAAACGGTGCATGCAATAGCATATTGATCTCATTGAAAGTGATCCAATACTTTACTTTTCCTTTATAACGATTAAATAATACAGTGACAAGATTTTCATAAAAATCGACTACTTTACGACTGCGCCAACCCCCATATTCTTTAATCAAATGGATTGGCATATCAAAATGTGTGATTGTAACAATAGGTTCGATGCCGTACTTAAGACATTCATCAATAAGGTTATCGTAAAATTGTAACCCTGCTTCATTTGGTTCAGCCTCATCACCTTTTGGAAAAATACGTGTCCAAGCTAGACTAAAGCGATAAGATTTAAATCCCATTTCTCCAAATAAAGCGATATCTTCCTTATAATGATGATACATATCAATGGCTTCTTTAGCTGGATAAAAATGCTCCTCATCGAAGTCCAGATGTTTCATTTTTCCTGTTATGATTGGGTAACGGTCTTCTCCAATTGGAACGACATCTACATTCGCTAAACCTCGGCCATCCGCGTTATAACCACCTTCACTTTGATTAGCAGCAGTAGCCCCACCCCAAAGAAAATCTTTATTAAATCCCATACTTTTTCCTCCTAATAAAATCAGTTTTATCTTACTTACATCTTATCTAAACGGTTTCATTTTTTCAATCTCTTATATACAAGTAGAATGTTCCTACACATACTTTCTAAATTTAACGATTGCTCTTGTAAAACCTGTACACAAAAACATATACTATTTGTGTAAGGAAGGAGTCTTTTTATGCTACTTATTGAACGATTAAAACATACTTCATTTTCAGATGCTGAACAAGTACTAGTAAGTTACCTCATTGATCACCCTGAAGGCTTACAAGACATGACGACTCAAAAAATTGCAGATTTAACTCATACGAATCCTACGAGCCTTATTCGTGTAGCGAAAAAAATGGGATTTACAGGATGGCTAGACTTAAAAGAAGCTTACCTTGAAGAATGGCAGTACCTCAATAGCCACTTTACAGCTATTGACGCCAACTTACCTTATGAACAAACGGATCATTTAATTTCTATCGCCCATAAAATAAACACGTTGCAACAGAATACTCTTCAGGATACCCTATCCTTAATAGATTCAAAAGATTTGGAACATGCACAAAAACTCTTATTAAACGCTGATGAAATCAAGGTATTTGCGAGCAAAACTAATGCGCTCATTGCTCAAGATTTCGTGACTAAGATGCGTAGGATCAATAAAAAAATTACTATTTCTTCCACTTATGATTACAGTACGTATGAAGCTTTTAACAGTGGTAACCGAACTTGTGCCCTTATTATTTCATACACAGGTGAAGATGATTCCTTCATAAAATGCATGGACATTTTGAAAAAACAAGGAGCTTCCACTATTAGCTTAACAAGTATAGGAGATAATCCTATTGCAACAAATAGCGATTGTTCATTAAAAATCACTACTCGAGAAAAACTCTATTCTAAAATCGGAAACTTTACCTCAACCACATCTGTCATTTATCTATTGAACCTTTTGTATTCTATCGTCTTTACTGCAGATTATGAAATGAACTTGAACCACCTCATTCAAATCGGTCGTTCAACAGATACCCGAAAAACAAACATCGACATCATTAAAGAACAGTCTTAATTGGATAAGTAAATTTAAGGAAGGAGAAGGGATATCTAAATACTTCTTCCTCATTTATAAACACAAAAAAACGGGAAGCTCATTGCCTCCCGCTAATTAAAATTAATTTATTTAATATTCGCAAAATGTTCTAACGTTCCTACCATATTAGCCACAAAACCGTACTCGTTATCATACCAAGCAACCGTTTTGACTAATTGTCCGTTCGTTCCCTCGATGACTTTTGTTTGAGTGGCATCAAAAATCGAACCTGCTGGTACCCCGATAACATCTGAAGATACGATTTCGTCTTCATTGTATAAGAATGCCTCAGATGCAGCTTCTTTCATTGCCGCGTTGACTTCTTCCACTGTTACTTCTTTATTCAAAACAGAATACAGTTCTGTCATTGAACCTGTAATGGTAGGAATTCTGATGGCTGTTCCGTCAATTTTCCCTTCCAATTCAGGAATCACTTTTCCTACCGCTTTGGCAGCACCTGTTGAAGATGGAATGGCGTTTTGTGCTCCTGCACGATTTTTGCGTCCACCTGGTGAATCTTGCAATGCTTGCGATGCAGTATACGCATGAATCGTTGACATTAAGGCACTGTTAATACCATATTTTTCGTTCAAAACATTTGCCATTGGTGCCAAACAGTTCGTGGTACAAGATGCTGCAGAAATGATTTCATCATTTTCATCCAGCGAATCATGATTCACACCATAAACAATCGTTTTAGTGTTGTCTACTTCTGCACCTGAAGCTTTTACTGGCGCGGAAATCAGTACCCGCTTTGCACCTGCATCCAAATGAGCCTGGGATTTTTTCGCTGAGGTATAGAACCCCGTACATTCTAAAACAATATCGATTCCTAAATCGCCCCATGGCAATTGACTTGCATCTTTTTCTGCGTAAGCTTTAATCTCTTTTCCATCTACTACAATCGCGTCATTCCCAACTGCTACTTCATATGGAAAACGTCCTTGTGCGGTATCGTATTTTAGCAAATAAACTAAGTCGTCATTATCCGTCAAATCATTGATCGCGACAACCTCTAAATCTGTATCCTTTTCCAACATTCGACGCAATGCTAAACGTCCAATCCGGCCAAATCCATTAATCGCTACTTTTATCGACATGAATATTTCCTCCTTCTTTATTTGAATCTAATTTTATGGTACCGCTTTTAGAATAAAATTTCCAATTGTTTGCATCACTAGTTTAGCGATCAGGCACAGTTAGTCCAACTCCACCGAATCGGATATATAATACTGCCAGCCTCTTTTAGTCGCATAGTCATGGACATCTTTAGCCAGCTCTTTTTTTGTAGAGTATTCAAGCAAATAGATCTCTTTCCCAGCTTTATCAACTGTATATAAATAATTTAAGTAGTAGGTTTGATTTTCTTTTGTTTGAGTACTCAGCTTATCTTCCTCAAAATCAATAGCTGAAAAGACGGTTTCTTGGTTTACACCAGTCAAAATATCATCTAGTTGCTGATTTTGCTGTAAATATGCACTAACAAATTCATTTCCTCCATTAATAAGGACCGGTTTGCCATAGCTCATGAGTGTCTTTAAGATTTTTTCCACTCCAATATACGTTTCTTTTGTTTGAAATTGCCAGTATACATCTACATTATCGATCCAAAAGCCATCAATTCCCTTATCAAGTAGTTCGTTAGCTAAAGTAACGGCACTAAATTTTTGCCAGTCTTCATTGGTTACATCGACCCAATATTCTTCTTCCCAATTTTCATAAGGGCTCAAAGTAAGATACTGAAATTCTTTATAGTAAGGTCTAAAAGTCTCCAATGATCCTATATTTAAATAACTATAGACTTCTTGACCTCGAGCTTGCATCTCAGCAATTTCTGCTTTGGAGAGATTTTGTGCATCAATAATGACCGTTTCGTAACCTTCACTAGCTTCAATCGCTTTGCTTCCATCTAGACTCAAAAATACACCATACTCACCTGTATTTTCGAGTTTACTGTTGCTTTTTCCTTCTAAGTTTGCACAACCTGTTACTCCTAGAATAGCCATTGCTCCTATCAAAAAACGTATTGCAGTAGTTTTCATGTAATGGCTCCTTTATCTCTCTCGCTATCCACTTAATTCAAACTAAAATCCAATTCCGGTCCTGCTGGAACGATGCCAGTTGGATTGATATTTTTATGGCTGCGGTAGTAATGATCTTTTATGTGTTTGAAGTTCACTGTTTCCGCTATCCCCGGCCAATTGTATAATTCTCGCGTGTAGCGCCATAGGTTCTTGTACTCTGTAATACGTTTGATATTGCATTTGAAATGACCGTGATAAACACTGTCAAAACGGATCAGTGTAGTAAATAAACGCCAGTCTGCTTCAGTGATTTGCTCCCCTACTAAGTAACGATTCTCTTCTAGGCGTTCTTCAAGTTCATCTAACGCAGCAAATAAGTTCATCACTTCTTCTTGATAAACTTCTTGCTTCGTCGCAAATCCAGCTTTGTATACTCCATTATTAACTGCATGATACACTTTTTCATTGATTTCATCAATTTCTGGACGCAATGCTTCAGGATAATAATCGCCTTCTTTTGCACCGACTTCATTGAATGCAGAATTCAACATCCGCATGATTTCAGAAGATTCATTGTTGACGATTTTATTTTGTTTCAAATCATACAATAAAGGCACCGTTACACGCCCACTATAATTCGGCTCTACATGTGTATACAGTTCATAAACATACTCTGCATCAATTACAGGATCCGGAATCACACCTTCTTCTGCATCAAATGTCCAGCCATTTTCGGCCATCAAAGGATTCACAACAGATACCGAAATCATCTCTTCTAATCCTTTTAATTTACGCATGATCAACGCACGATTTGCCCAAGGGCACGCCAAGGCTACGTACAAATGATAGCGTCCAGGTTCTGCTTTAAACCCGGCTTTACCAGTTGGTCCAGCACTTCCATCCGGCGTGATCCAATTGCGGAATTGTGATTCCTGACGAATAAATCGTCCACCGCTGCCTTCCGTGTCGTACCATTGATCATGCCACTTGCCATCTACTAATAAACCCATCATTATTCCCCTTTCAACTACTAATCTTTATCTCTTATTTTATTTATCTTCTCTTTTTATTATAGGTAGGGCTTAATTTATAATCCAGGAATCGGTTCAACTAACAAAGCTTTATGATTCGTGTCATAATAAACCACTTGCTTCAACACTAAATCACTCGTCCAAAAAGGAACACCAGCTTTTCCAGCTAACTCACAAAAAGTTTCAAAATCAAACTCCCCAGATTGCGCTCTTTGTACAGCTATTTTGATAGCTTCAGGACTACTTTGTTCAGCAACTTTTTTCGGTTTCCCATTTAAAGGCAAATCGACTGAACTTTCTTCATCAAAATAACGGTACAGTCCTTCAGCAACTAGGTAATCGTAACGTTTAATGCCTAACGTTTTGAATTCCTGCATCAATTGAGCAAATCCACCTGCATTTTTTTCTGCATATACAGCTTTTTCAATCTCTTGTTTGTTTAAACTCATATTTATTATCTCCTTTTAATGAATGACGCTTCGGTTACACTTTTGGCTGTTCAACTTCAACCGTAACCATTTCTTGATAGTTTGTGCCCCAATCCTTCATCGCATCTAAAATTGGTTTTAAACTATTGCCTAATTCCGTCAATGTATATTCCACACGTGGAGGGACTTCTGCAAAAATTTCACGATCCACCAATCCATCTTCTTCCATAGACCGTAAATGTGACGTCAAAACTTTTGCCGAAACCGTTCCAATAGCTTTTCTTAATTCACCAAATCGTTTAGTCCCATCTAACAGCTCTCTTAATATCATTACTTTCCAGCGATCATTTATCAACAATAATGTCGTCTCTACTGGACAAGCTACAACTTTGTTACGCATAGAAACCCTTTCCTTTCACATTAGTTACTTATTAGTCACTAAGTAACTCCAAAGTACTTACTTTACATAAGTTACTTAGAGTCCTATTATAATAGTAGAACTTGAAAGAAACAAGCTAAGAATCTAACTAGTAGGAAGGTTGATACCAAATGAAGTACTTATTAACAGGCGCAACAGGAGAACTAGGCACTCATGCCTTACATTATTTAAAAGAACAAGTTGAGTTAAATGAAATTGTGGTATTAGCACGAACAGAAGAAAAAGCTGCTATGCTGCGTGAACATGGAGTTGAGGTTCGTATTGGTGATTTTGGCGACTATGCAAGTTTGATTGAGGCATTCAACGGCATCGATCGTTTATTATTTGTTTCCTCACAACCTGGTGCAGTAGTTTCACGTGGTGAGCAGCACAAAAATGTTGTAAATGCTGCTAAAAAGACTGGCATTTCATTTATTGCTTATACAAGTTTCCCTAAAGGTGCTGAATCCAAAAGTCCTTTAGCTCAAGACCATATTTTAACGGAACAATTAATTTCTAAATCCAACATTTCCCACACTTTTTTACGCAACAACTGGTATATAGAAAACGAAAAGGACACACTAAATGCTGCAGCAGCAGGCCATCCTTTCACGTATTCTGCTGGAGAAGGCAAAACGGGTTGGGCGTTAAAACGTGAATATGCCGAAGCTGCCATCAATGTCTTAACTGGACAAGCAGCAACACCAGAAGTACTTGAATTATCAGGCAATCCTATTACTTATGTAGAATTAGCAGAGGCTCTTAAAATTGCTAGTGGCTCAGCATTTAAGGTCGTTAAAATGAATGATAGTGATTATCAAACTGCATTAACCAATAATGGCGTTCCTGAGGCAGTTGTCGGCTTCATCTTAATGATTCAGAATGATATTCGTAATGGAGAATTGGATGTTATGTCAGATGATTTTGAACAAACGTTAGGCAAACCATTGACACCGCTAGTTGATGCTTTAAAAGAGTTCTTACAAAAATAACAGTTTATAAGTAGTTTTATTCTTCAATCATGTAGAGAACAAATAAGAAGAAACCTTATTAAAGGCTCCTTCTTATTTGTTTTGCTTTTGATAAAGTTCATCTATTTCTAAGCACTTTTTTGACATAAAGTTCTTTAAAGACATCAAAATCGCTATTCACACTAATTTTTTCAGTCCCAGCAGCATTCAGCAGTTTTTTGCAACTTTAGCTGCTGGACTGCCAGCCGGAAGCTTTAAATCATCGAACGGGGCAAAATTAACTGGGTTCTTAATATCAATAATATGTTTATATTCTATGTTGCCCCACAAAGAGCTATCCTGATTCCGTTTAGATTATTTGAATCATCTAAAGATATCGTAAAAGTGAAGGAACTCACTCAAATAAACATTGACTCAAAAAGTACAAAATTTGAAGATTAGCACGAATGCATCACCCTATAAATTGAATGAATATAGAATAAAAAAAAGCGAGAGGTTGGCAGATGATTCAATCATCTGCCAACTTCTCTTATCATCATGACTTGTATTTGTTTACCTTAAATACGCTACTCCTTGTCCGTTTTCTAAAAGATAGTGGGTACCATTCCACCATCTGCTCGAATAACCGAACCGCTAAAACTACTTGCTAGAGGACTACAAACAAAGGTAACTAAGCGACCTAACTCTTCTGCTGGAATAAATCGTTGGATCAAAGAAGCGCTACGGTGTTCCGCCATGAAGCGACGTTCTTGTTCTTCAAAGCTTATGTTTTCCTTTCCGTAAAATCCTTCTAGCATCCCGCTAACCCCTTCAGTTAAGGTTGGCCCAGGTAAAACAGTGTTGACTGTAACCTGTGTTCCTTTGGTTTGGATAGCTAAAGTTTTAGCTAGAGAAAGCTGCATGGTTTTAGTCATACTATAGTGAGCCATTTCCCCAGAAGGCATTAACGCTTCTTCACTAGCAATAAAAACAATCCGTCCAAAATTAAGCTTAAGCATATGCGGTAAATACTGTTTCGCTAAGGTGTTGCTGATTAGGACATTCATTTTGAAAAAACGTAGCCACTCTTCATCATTAATCTCATAATAGTCCGTTGGTTTAAAAATACCTAAACTATTAATTAACAGATCTACTTGCGGAAATTTCTCCATCAATTGATTGATTTCTTTTTCCTGACTTAAATCGTAAACTGCGCTTTGAGGGTTGGTAGTAGGAAATTTTGTTTGAATTTCAGCAATCACTGTATCAACATCTACCTTACCACGTCCGTTAATAATTACATTTACGCCTTCACTGGCTAACTCTAGAGCAATGGCTTTTCCAATCCCCTTAGTTGAGCCGGTTACAAGAGCGGTTAACCCAGTCATTTGCATTTTCATAGTCTGCTCTTCCTTTCTAAAATTCAAAATTGTCTGGATCTGGACCAATTCGACGGTTTTGATTTAATGCTGTAATACTTGCGACTTCTTCTTCAGTTAATGCAAAGTCAAAAACAGCTCTATTTTCAAGTAACCGATCTGCATTGGTTGATTTAGGAATTGTAATAACGCCATTTTGTAAATCCCAACGTAAAATAATTTGGGCAGCTGACTTCCCATATTTTTGACTTAACGCTAAAATTAAATCATTTTGCAAAATTTCTCCATTCATCAACGGAGACCAAGCTTCCATTTGAATATTTTTTTTTGTTAAATAATCCTTTAGTTCTCCTTGAGTTAACAAGGGATGGTATTCCACTTGATTAATAACCGGGGTTACAGTACTGTGTTTCGTCAATTCCTCTAAATGATGAACTTGAAAATTACTTACCCCGATACTCCGAACCTTTTTAGCGGCATAAAGTTTTTCCATTTCTTGCCAAGCAGCAACATAATGTTCTGCAACTGGCCAATGAATCAGATATAAATCCAAATAATCCACGCCTATTTTATCTAAACTTGTTTGATAAGCTTCTATTACTTTTTCACTACGCATATCTTCATTCCAAATTTTAGAAGTGATAAATAAATCTTCACGACTAATCCCCGCTGCAGCAATCCCTTGACGAATCCCTTCGCCTACTGCTTCTTCATTGCCATAAATACTTGCCGTATCAATGCTTCTGTAACCTGCAACAATAGCCGTTTTAATTGCCTCAACTAATTCTTTATAATCTTCCACCCGAAAAACGCCTAAGCCTAAAGTCGGCATCTCAACTCCATTATTCAAAGTAATAATTTCTTGCGTTTTCATAAATATTCCTCCAATTTTATATTTACATTTGCCTAACATGTCGTTAGTATAGACCCTATACAACTTAATGGGAAGTAGGTACTTTTTTGTGCTATAGGAACTAAAAAGTACCTATAAAAAGGAGAGAAATAAAATAAAAATGAAACCAACAATTGTTTACGGTATTGGGGTTGAAGCTACCATTGAAGTAATTGGCGGAAAATGGAAGCCGATTATTCTGTGTCACTTAAAGCATGACACCAGACGGCCTTCTGAATTAAAACGTCTTATGCCCACAATTACTCAAAAAATGTTAACTCAACAATTACGTGAGTTAGAGGATTCCGGAGTGATTGATCGCACCGTTTATGAACAAGTACCACCTAAAGTCGAATATTCTTTAAGCACTTATGGCCGCTCTTTAGAACCCGTTTTAGAATTGTTATGTACTTGGGGCGAAGAGCATATTGATCGCCGGAAAACACAATTTAATGAGAACATTATTTTAGAACATACTGAACTTTAAACGTTCAAATACGAAAAATAAAACATTAGATAATCATCCCGTCCTTAGATAGAAACATTATATAATCTATTTGTCTATGATTGCTATTACTCCAGCTGTAATACTCAACTACACGCTATTTAAATTCTTCCTCGTATTTAACTATAAAAAGACCTCTAAAGTTAATTTTTTAATTTAACTTTAGAGGTCGCTACATTAGGTCAGATGCTTTTTTCATACCTTCCGAACAGGATCACGAAGAATTGTACGTAGAGTATCTTGAGGAGTTTTTGCTGTAAATGAGTCTAGGTGAATCTCAAGATGAGAACCACTACGTCGTACACCATTTTGTTCAGCATTCCTTTCTAAATCAGCAAGCGTTCTAAGTTCATCAGAAAAAGGTCCATGGTGCATAACCTGAATGACTGTTTGGGCTGGGATTGAAAAAGGTTCAAGAATATCAGAAGACTTTTTATTTGAACTAGAACTAGCAGTAATAATCTCTTCAATTTCTTCTTTTGTTAAAAGTTGAGACGTTTTCGTCATGATCCGGTATTCTAGCAACGACAAGGGGTTAGCAGTATAGAAATCCGCAATGTTAGCTGGTTTAGCACCTTTTGCATACCAATATTGAACTTCTATAACTGGCACATTTATTTGTTGATCCAATTTTTTTGATATATCTGCAACTAAAGCTTTCTTTCGATAAAACTCAGTGCTTCCTGGAGCCCCTTTTCCAAGAATCGATAAATAGTTAACAGCTTCTGTATGGACGATCTCTGGAATATTTGTTGCCGAATAGTGTTCAGTCAATTTAATCTCTGCCATTTAAAAGCCTCCTTTATTAATTTGATAAATTAGTTTTGGTTTCCGTTAGAAAAGTATCTAATGCTTGTTCAACATTGATGTTCGCTTGATTGGCAAGAATTGTAAGCCACCAAATATTTTCCCCAATTTTATGTGCTAATAATTTTTCGTTATTCTCCCCAGTCGGCCAGCTGCCTGTTTTGTCCATGATTAACCTACTTAATAAACCAGCGTCAGTCAAAAATGCTAATGTGTCCTGTTCTATCGTCCATTTTTCCCCTTGGGTTGCTTGCTCAATTCGGTGATACTGTTCTCTAATCTCATCTGAACGTTGCACTAATTCATTAATATCCATCCTATTTTTCTCCTCTTTATTCTATTTAAGATCGGCAATCAACTGCTCAATTTTTCCTGTCGGCGATAAACTAAATTCATAAAATCCTGAAATCCCCTGCCCTCCATTAGGAAAACTCCCTTTAAAAATAACCTTTACAGTGACTACGTTGTCTTTGATCTGATATTCTTGAATTTTCGTGCTGGTCTTGTAGTCAATAAAATAATTTCTAAAGTATTGTTTGATTTCTTCCTCGCCTTCAAATTTTCTGCCGACTGATAGTTCATCGATAACACCATTGTCGATAAAGGTGTCTGCATATCCAGTTTCGTCAAAATCATTACTAGCTTCAATATATTTTGAAATAATCTCAGGTAATTGTTTTTCCATTTTGACACTTCCTTTCTTATATTTGAAGTATATAAAAAAAAACATGACAATAGTCTGTCACGTTTTAATAATAATCAAGCATACTTTTTAATTCTTTTTTTAATCGATTTTGAATTATAGTTGGCGCCAACACTTGTAAATATTTACCAAACGAAAGCAAGTAACTATCTAACCACTCGCCATCATTGGTTAAACAATTGACAAGATAATAGTTGTCATCAATTTTGCTGATTTGTTCTTGAGTAAATTCTTCAAATATACGATAACTCATTTTAGCGTTGATTTTCAAAGTTAAGGATATTGAATCAGTTATTTTTTTATCCTCCTGTTGCACCATTATGGGAGCAACAGTTCGTTGGGACTTGGATTCTGCAGAAACTATAGCAGTCTTATGCATTCTAGTTAACTTAAATAATCGCCAATCTTTTCTTTCAATGGAGTACCCCTTCAAATACCATGCCTTATCTTTAAATATAACTTGGTTAGGGTAGACTTTTCTTGATAGATATTCATTTTTAGCATTCAAATAGTTAAAAGTAAGCAGTTCAGATTGAAAAATGGCTTGTTTTATCAATGCTAATGTCGACTTTTGTTCCTGACTGTTACTCCAATTTGAAGGATCAATTTCAATCCAAGAGATTGGCTCTTTTTGGAA
This sequence comes from Carnobacterium viridans, assembly GCF_900102725.1. Lineage (NCBI taxonomy): Bacteria > Bacillati > Bacillota > Bacilli > Lactobacillales > Carnobacteriaceae > Carnobacterium > Carnobacterium viridans. The sequence continues at coordinate 1,347,240 of NZ_FNJW01000008.1, forward strand.
GACTGCGGATAGTTTGTCCAACGTTTCTTGATCACTTTGACCAACTCCTACTAAACTTTGCAATGAAGATAATATATTTATCTGCTCATCTTCTGAAACCAAGGTACTATTCATTCTAAATTGTGGCAACAAAGAAATCCCGCCATTTCTCCCCTGACTAGTATAAATCGGGATACCTGCTTCTGATAAATTATCAATATAGCGATAAACTGTTCTTACTGAAACTTCTAATCTATCGGCTAATAATTTTGCTGGCATTTTTTCATTACTCATTAACAAATAGACCATTTGAAATAAGCGGTTTGATTTCATATATTCACACTTTCATGTTGACTCTTAAAAAGTTGCTTAAATCTTCTTTTCTGGGTCTTAATACTGATTCCATTCTTACGTTCAATCATCTTATAAGTCTTTCTTGATCGTCTTAATGGATAGGCAAAAATAGTTGTAATTACTAATTCAAATATTAGAAACCCCCTAAGAATTTTATCCATATCAACTACCTCCCTATATTTAAACAATTTAATTTCTATTTAATAGCATCCAAATTCCTTCTAAACCTTTATTTTATATTACTATTTTAATTCTTGAAGTTCACTATAAAAAAATTTTATGAAGACCATCTATGAACATAATGTTCAGGTTAACTCACTTTATTTGGAAGAAAAAAGAACATGGGAACCTTAATGGATGAGTAACAGCATATTTCACTCGTTTTCATATATAATCTAATTATCAGATACTATAGGAGGTTTTTTAAATGTTAACAATGGCTTATATTGGTAACGGAAAAAGTACGAATCGCTATCATTTACCTTTTTCATTAAAAACAGAGAACGTTAAAGTGAAGACAATCTATTCTCGTCATGAAAATAGTTCATGGGATAAGGTTCCTGGAGTCCACTATACAACAAATTTAGAAGATATTTGGAATGATCCAGAAATTCAATTAGTGGCAATCTGCCTTCCAAGTTCATTACATTTTGAATTTGCAAAATTATCACTAGAAAACGGAAAAAATACACTAGTTGAAAAGCCATTTACCGAAACTGCTGAAGAAGCAAGAGAACTATTTGAGTTAGCAAAATCAAAAAATTTACTCGTTCAATGCTACCAAAACAGACGTTACGATTCAGATTTTCTGACAGCTCAAAAAATTATTGAAAGTGGCATGATAGGTGAATTACTAGAAGTTGAAATGCATTATGATTATTTTAGACCAGAAGTTCCAGAAAACAGCACAGAATTTTCAGCCTCTTCAAGTTATTTATATGGCCATGGGTGCCATACAATCGATCAAGTTCTTTCCTATTTTGGAGATCCAGATTCTATTCATTATGATGTAAGGCAATTATTGGGTCCTAATCGTATGAATGATTATTTTGACTTAGACTTTTACTATTCAAAAATAAAAGTTTCTGTTAAATCAAGTTATTTCAGAATAAAACCACGACCAAGTTTTGTTCTATATGGTAAAAAAGGTATGTTTATCAAGCAAGAAAAAGATAGGCAGGAAGAACATCTAAAATTATTCTATATGCCAACTAATCCTGATTTTGGTATAGATACCCCAGAACATTACGGTACTGTAACTTATATAGATGCTGATGGTTTATATCATGAAGAAAAAGTCATTTCAGAAATTGGAGATTACAGTCATGTTTATGAAGGTTTATATGAGTCTATTATAAATGGAAAAGATAAAACAGTGAAAGATGAAGAAACGATTCGTCAACTAGAAATACTTGAAGAAGGGATTCAAAGTATTAAATACTAACTTATCAACTTGTCTAAAAAAACAAGGATCACTCAACTAAGAAAGAAGGTTTATAATGAAACTTGCAATTATAGGTTCTGGAATGATAGTAAATGATTTTTTAACTATGGTCTGTGATGTTCCAGGGATTCAATTAGAGGCAATTGTGGGAACGGATAGAAGCATGGATAAAATGAAGCTTTTAAAAAATGAATATGGTATTCGTCAAGTCTCAACTAATTATTCTGATTGTTTAAACAATCAGAATATCGATACCGTTTATATTGCGTTGCCTAATCATTTGCATTTTTCTTTTGCTAAACAAGCCCTACTGAGTAAAAAAAATGTTATTTGTGAGAAACCCTTTACCTTAAACTTATCAGAAATGAAAGAGCTGAGAGAACTAGCTTTAGCAAACAAAGTCATGTTGTTAGAAGCTATAACCAATCAATATTTAACCAATTATAAAAAAATAAAAGAAGCCATCAATACTATTGGAGCTATTAAAATTATTGAATGTAATTATTCTCAATATTCATCAAGGTATGATGCCTTCAAAAAAGGAGATATATTACCAGCTTTCAATCCCAAAATGGGCGGGGGAGCTTTAATGGATATTAATATTTACAACATTCATTTTGTAACGGGTCTTTTTGGGGAGCCCCAAATAGTAAACTATTTGGCAAATGTTGAAAATGGAATTGATACTTCTGGCATCTTAAGTCTTGATTACGGGGATAAAAAAGTAGTCTGTATAGGTGCTAAAGATTCTACAGCTCCGATACGAACCATTATCCAAGGCGAAAAAGGAGCTATTATTATTGAAGGACCTACAAGCACCATCGACCGTTTTACTGTAATCGATCATCAAAATAAGAGCGAAATCGTTGATTCTAAAGTGCATACGCACCGGATGTACGAAGAATTCATTGAATTTGAAAGAATCATAAGAGAATCTGACGTTGAAACTATGATAAAACACCTTGATCACAGTGAAATAGTTATGTCCATTGTAGATAAAGGATTAGAAACTGCAGGTATAACATTAGGCTAAATTTTCAAAGCAAAAAACAGGTGCTTTTTCAATATATGGACAGGTCATAGCTCTTCTGACAAAATTCCATTTTGAATGAGTGACTGTTTTTCTTTTAATTTCTCCAAATTACTTCTATATTCTTTTGCATATAAAATAGAATATAATGTGTCTAATACATACTGAAAGGCAACTTGTGATGCAAAAGTTCCAACTTTTACAAAATCATATTCTTCCTGGACTACTACTATCGTGTTGGCAGCTAATTTAATCAAATCAGATTCTGTATTTCCTGTTATCAAAATGGTTGGAATATTTTTGTTAGAAAAATGTTGTAGCATACGCTTATATTGTGGACTAGTTCCACTATAAGATAGAAATAAAGCACAATCTTTTGGAGTAAGGTTAGAAGCATTCCATGCCTCATCTGCATATTCTTCAGAAATAATAGCAAATCTATTAATCTTTACTAATTTATTTTGAAAACTTCTCGCTCGTACTTGTGAATCACCACGAGAAAACAGAAAAATATGCTTAGAGTTGAAAAGGATTTCTGCCACTGACTGTAGTAAATCTTCATCTAATTGATTTAACGTTTTTTTTATCGTATCAATCGTTAAATTTGCCATATTCTTAGCTATATCCATGGTTAAATCTTCTTGTTTAAAAGGAAAGTTAGCATCCACTTCACTAGGTAAATGCATTTGGCTATAAACTACACCTGAAATAGCGTCCTTAAAACTTCTAAATCCATCATACCCAATTTTTTTACAGAGACGGATAATTGTTGAGTGAGAAGTGTATGTTAATTTTGCTAAATCCTCAATATATATCGTAGGAATCGTGGTGATATTTTGAATGATATAGTCAGCAATTCTCATTTCTGTATTTGTAAAGTTCGTTTGATCTTTCAACTTATTCAATACTTGCACCAAATTTAACAACTCCTTTATAAAATGATTCTATATCATTTAGTTATAGTTTACTATATAACCGTAAGTGTAAAATAGTATCTTTTTATAAACAAACTATGAAACTGCGGTATAAATCTCCCCTTTCAAATTAAAAAGGCTGTAGGTTTGCATGGAATATGCATATCTACAGTCTCTTTAATTTTTTATGTCAGTACTTTCCCAGTCTTTTCCTCGTAACCTTTACTCCTAGTTTTTCAATATCTTCATCGAATCGAATCAGTTATAATCTGTTAATTTCGCTTACGCAAGATATTATAATTTGCATAGTGAGCGGTATAAATACTATCTACTAGTTCTTGTGAATTTTTTTAATAACGGCGGTTTTCTATTTACAAAAGATACCTAGAGTTCTAAACTAACTACTGTTACAAGTAGAATAAAATACGAATGGATATGAAGTAAAATGGACAAAAATGAAAAAAATAGGAATAAAGGCTGGATAAGGAAAATAGATTCTATCAGCTTGGAAGAAGTAAATAATTCAGTAAAAATCCCACCAGCAAATGCTTCTTTTCTAAGAAAGTTGCTTGCTTTTATGGGTCCAGGCGCATTAGTGGCTGTTGGGTATGTTGATCCGGGTAATTGGGCGACATCTATAGAGGGTGGATCTGAATTTGGCTATACCTTATTAAGTGTCATATTGATTGCTAGTTTAATTGCAACCTTAATGCAAGAAATGGCTGCGCGATTAGGAATCGCCACAAGTATGGACTTAGCTCAAGCAACTAGTGCTTCTGTCGGAAAAAAATTATCTTTTTTCTTATGGATTTTAACAGAAGTTGCCATTATCGCTACCGATATTGCTGAGGTTATTGGATCTGCTATCGCTCTAAAACTATTGTTCAACATTCCCATCCTTTTAGGTGTAACAATCACAACATTAGATGTGCTCTTGTTGCTTTTATTGCAGAAACGCAGTTTTCGTATTATTGAAAGTGTCGTTATTATCTTAATGGCTACGATTTTTATCATTTTTGCATATGAAATTTTATTATCCAATCCAAATGTCACAGACTTAGTTCAAGGTTATATTCCTAGTTCAGATATTGTTACAAACCCTTCGATCCTATTTGTAGGTTTAGGAATTTTAGGTGCCACAGTTATGCCCCATAATCTATATCTGCATTCTTCAATTATTCAAACGAGAAGCTATGAACGTACAGAAAAAGGAAAAAAAGAAGCGGTAAACTTTGCTCGAATCGATTCTATCTTTTCTTTAACCATTGCTTTTTTGATTAATTCGATGATTTTAATTTTAGGTGCGTCAGCTTTTTACGGCAACGGACAAGTTGTCAGTGGAATAGAAGATGCTTATGCTTTACTTGCACCAACTATTGGCGCATCTATAGCGAGTACCTTATTTGCAATTGCTCTACTAGCTTCTGGCCAAAACTCAACCATCACCGGAACATTAAGCGGTCAGATCGTTATGGAAGGCTTTATTCATTTAAGAGTTAAGCCATGGGTACGCCGAATCATCACAAGATTACTAGCTGTAATTCCAGTATTTATTGTGACCATTATTGCCGGAGAAAATGGAACTACCAATCTTTTAATATTCAGTCAGGTTATTTTAAGTATGCAACTCCCCTTTGCACTTGTTCCACTGGTTTTATTCACCAGTGATAAACATAAAATGGGAAGTTTCGTAAACTCAACTTGGGTCAAACTAGTGGCCTGGACAGCTACTGTTATTATTATTTGTTTAAACGTTTATTTAGTAGTCTATACATTGATTGGCCTATAACTATTTGTCTGATTCCTTTAATAATTAAATAGGCTTACTCTATCATTTAAACGATCTCAGCAACAAAAAGACGACAGCTAATTAAACTAGCCGTCGTCTTTTTGGTCTTTCGACATCTTTAATGTACATGCTATTGTTGATAAATTATAAAATAGCATTAAGCCATCACAGAACGAGTAGATGTAAATATCAATTTCGTTTTCTAAACTCTCTACGCACTTTGGCAATTATAAATGTTGCAAAAAAAAGCATAAGGCCAACTTTGTTAAAAAGTAAAAATACATTTAGTACATCATCAAAAGAGCTCAACGGATAATAACCGCTTAGCAAAAGAATGGGGAATACCGTAAGCAACATTGTTATGTAGTGAACTATGATTTGTTTGGAGAAATTCCAGCGGTTGATTTCATAGATGACGCTCGCTATTCCCAAAAACATAATTATAAGCCCGTTTATTAAGAATGTCCTCGCATCACTAGATGAACCTTGAATAAGCTCCCACACTGACATGACCAACATAAAAATAAATGGAATTGCTCCTCTAATGAATCCTTTTAAAAATAGTTTCATTTGTCTATCCTTTCGCATTTTTATATATTTAACCAATACTGATTACCATCGCTGCTTCTTTTGAAAAAATTAAAGGTGATTAAATATCTTCTCTGTTCAACATACTCTCCTGTTGGATACACTTTAAGTAACTCCGCATTTATTTCTTTTTCCGTATAAATTTTACCTTGTTCGAATCTTGTAATAAATTCCGCTAATAAAATATATTTCTTTTTTTCTTTCTCTGGCACTTTAGTCACTTTGTTGTTTTTCATAAAGTTCGTGACTACGCTTTCTTTTCCCTGTTCTATGTAGTGATACCTCATAAGTCATTTCTCCCTCTTTACACTTTATTTTCCCTATCAATAATAACTGCTTCTTTTAAATCGAATTTACCAAATCTAATATATAAAAATACGGCTAGATACATGGCAATACCGCTAATAATGAATATAAATGAATCCCATACTACCGGTACTCCAATTTTATTATCGAAAAGCGCTACATAAATAAGGATGCCTATAGGTTGTATACATGTGCATAATACTCCCAGCAAATGGAAGACTCGGCCTTGTATATTCGTTGGTACATTTTTTTGCATCCAAATTGAAAAAGGAATATTCAAAAGCGAATTAGAAAGTCCGTTTAGTATCATTAAAATACTGATCCAAATCATAATAACTGTATTTGAACTACTTAATGCCGATAATGCAATCCCAATAAAAATTAGCGGAAGAATTTTACTGAGCCGCAATAAGTCATAGACAGGAGTGTCTGTTTCTTTTTTTCTCGTCAACATATAAGCACCTAGTATAAAACCTAAGCTAGTGGCTCCTTGCGTGACACTATACTGAAGTGAATTAAATTGTAATGTTTGCAATAAGAATGAAGGTAGACCAACAAATGTAATGGCATAAAAGAAATTAATAGCCATACACGCAATCATAGCTACCATTAAGTAAGGTTGTACTTTAAGATAATGAAGTCCTTCAAGAAATAATTTCCAACTTGAAACTTCCAAATTATCATTGAATTCCATGTTGTCAGATTTAGTAAATTTAAAATCAATCGACCATGTTAAAACTAATGTCAATAGTTCAGTGAGTATTTCAATCCCAATAAGGATACTGAATGGAAATACTGCGTACAATAGCGCGCCCATAACCGAAGAAAATAGACCTGATAAATTTGAACTAAGTTCTTGGTATCCTGACAATTTTTGTAAATCACTTTCTAAAACAATATTAGCTTTGCTGGACTCTTGGGCAGTACTTGTAAACTCATCACTTATTCTCAAAATTACAATAAGTATGATGGTTACTAAAAAGATATGATTATCTGATAGATAGGCATAGATAGTATATAAGATCAATGCCATTATCACTATAGATTGACTAAGTAAAATAACAGCTTTTCGGCTTTGTTTATCTACAATAGGGCCAACTAAAGGAGCAAAAAAGAGACTAACTAACGCAGATACCATTATCGAGAGTGCGAAGCTTATAGATAAACCCGTTCTTTCCATTAACATCAATCCTAAAGAAAATGAAAATATTGAACTTCCTAATGATCCAATAAGGCTAGAGACTGCAGACTTTATCATTTGCAGTTTTGACTTTTTATGTATTGTGTTTAACATACTTTTTGCCTTTCTTCCGTTACTATTTGTTTTAATGACTAATACTAGTAACTATTAGCTTCTAAACATCTATTACTCATAAGAAGGATATCATTAAAAATAGATGAGAGTCAATATCCTAAACAATTTTATTCAAACTTATAAAGTAACTTTCCACCTAAAATTTGCTTTTGCGAATGTCTAATTTGTGAGATACTGATAAGCGTGACTGAAAACGGAGGGAACAAGATGATTTATATAAAAGAAGCCATTTTACACATTTTTGATTTGAACAGTAACGAACCTATCTTCTCTTTTGCCGGCTTAGATCTTACAGAGAAATTCACATTTGATTATCTCCATGCCATGATTGAAAAAGTAGAAGACTCAGACAACATGAAAACCGGGATATTAACCGAAAATAATCCTTTAAACCAAACTTTTTCTACGATTCCAACTGATTTTATTGAGACAACCAAAACGTTGACCGAAAAATTCTTTTCCATTACAAAACTTAATCCAGAAATACCGCCAGCTGACTTATTATTTGTCTACTTTACTTTGGACGAAGTACCGCAGTTAGGTCTGTTCAAATTAAATTATTCTGACAGCATCACTCACTATGTCTCTTATGAAGAAGAAACGCTAACGAATCAGTTGATCATTAACCGTTCTATCTTACCGAGTGCACGCCAAGCGATTCAAGAAGGAATGGTGCTAAATTTGAATACCATGGAATACCATGTGATTGAGAAAAAGCACCTAATTGATGAATTAGCAGAGAAAATTTATTATTTCACAGAACTATTTTTAGAAGATAAACCTCAACCTAGTCTTAAAGAGAACATTTCGATTATCAAAAAAGCCGTTCAAAAAACAAGCAAGGCATTTGATGATGAAGAATTCCAAGTACTGGCTGATACGAAAGATGCACTTGTCCATAGTATGACGGAAGAAAACGTCATTGATAATCAAGTGATTGCTGAGACTCTATATGGGGATAATCATGCGAAAAAAGAAAAGTTTTTTGAAGAAATCAAAGAGTTAGGTTACGTAGATCGTGCTCCTGCTGAAGTGGCAGTAGCTGGACCAAAATATTCCAAACAAAAATTCCGTTTAGATAACGGAATCGAGATCAGCATTCCTATAGAACTTTACAGAGACCCAGATGTTGTCGAGTTTATTAATAATCCAGACGGGACGACTTCTGTAATGATCAAAAATATCGAAAAAATCAAAAACTTATTCTAAAAAATCTTCCTTTGTATGAGCCTTTCAATGCTCAGTACAGAGGAAGATTTTTCTTTTATGACAGCGATTGTTTAACCATTGCTGAATAGTATGTACTTTCGTAGGCCCATTATCAATACAAATGAAAGCATCAATAATGAAAAATGTTAAATCCTTTTAGCGTCACAGATTGATTAGATTTTTTTGATTTCTGACTAAATAAACATAGTTAAATTTAGACAGCATCAATTGAGTCAGTTGGATCTACTTCTTCTAAATTCTCATACAGCTGTGGATAATCATGACACTTCATATTTCTAGATGTACATATTTCTTTTCCAAAGGAGATCATAGATTGGTGTGCTCTTCCCCAGTATTTAGCTGGGATAATTTCTGTCACGCGTTTTTCAATTTGTTTGGGTGTGGCATTTTCTTCTACTATTTTGTGATGCTTGCAGATTCGTGCAACATGTGTGTCCACTGCAAAAGCCTCTTGGTTAAATGCGACATTCAATAATATATTAGCTGATTTAGGTCCAATTCCAGTTAATGATTGAAGTTCTTTACGTGTACTTGGAACTTTTCCATCAAACTTTTCAAGTAATTGACAACTGCTTTTATAAATATACTTTGCTTTATTCCGGTAGAGTCCGACTGTTTTTATGTATGATTCAATTTCTTCAGGTGAAGATTCAATAACAGCTTGAGGATTTGGATAGCGTTTAAATAATTGGTCTGTCACTTTAGCGACTGAAATATCTGTTGCCTGAGCACTTAATATAACGACCATCAACAATTGAAATGGATTTTGATAACGCATCATTGGGACAGCATCAGGATAAAGTTTCATAATTTCATAGATAACGTGTTGAGCGGCTTCATTTGTCAGCATAAGCTTTCCTTTCTTTTATTTAGTTTTTTTTAATATAACATACTTTCAATAACACTAAAATCAAGTTTATTAGTATCTTAATTTCTATAAAGCCAGAATCATAAGGATAGCTTTACTTAGAGACATGCCATTCTGACTTTTCATGTTCAAAATAACGTTTCAACAGTTCTTTAGCACTGCTGGCTGATGTATAATAAATTAAAGATTTATTCCTCAAAAACAAGCCTAAGGAGGGTCCTCTATATGAGACAGAATGACGAAGAAACGCTCAATGATTTATATAATCTGATCCTCAATCCCGCGACTCGTGAATGGGAACGGTCAGCACTATCTTCGACCAAAAATGCCTTAGAAGAGGGTGCAACTATTGACGACCAGCTTTCAAAGCTTGAAGCTAAATTACGCCCGCTAGCATTAAGAAACAACTTAACGCCTGACGTGACAGATTTTTATAACAGCATAACTGGAAATGCTAGTGCCGACGCTCAATTTGATTTTACAAAACACTCCATTGATGATCTGACTTACCAAGATTCTGCGGTATTTGCAGGGGGCTGTTTCTGGTGTATGGTAGAACCTTTTGAAACCAAAAATGGAATCATTTCTGTCTTATCGGGTTACACTGGAGGGCATATGGATCATCCCACTTACGACCAAGTGAGCGGCCAGTACACAGGGCATGTCGAAGCAGTTGAGATTATTTTTGATACGCGGATCATACACTATGAAGAACTGGTAGAACTTTATTGGCAGCTGACAGATCCAACAGACGCGTTTGGTCAATTTCAAGACCGCGGCAGTCAATACCGTCCGATTATTTTTGTTCGAAATGAAGAACAACGAAAGATTACTGAAAAGTCAAAACAACGATTAATAGAATCCGGAAAATACAAGCGTCCAATCGTTACATTAATTGAGCCAACGTCTGTATTTTGGCCAGCAGAAAACTTCCACCAGCAATTTTATAAGAAAAATCGAAAGAGATACAAAAGAATTGAGCGTTCCCGTCAACAGTTTTTGGCTTACCAACGTTTGCAAGGTAAAATCCGGAAAGAACTTAATCATTTTACACGAAAACCTTAATGAACTGTGCCATGCTAGCTATTCTTCTCTACCATATTGAATAGCTATTTTATTTTTCTTCGTTCCTTGTTTTAAAAATGAAGAATGATTAGAACGTCATTTATCTTTTCATTGAATTGATTTTGTTTAAAAATTCACAAAAATAGTTTACCATAAAGAGAAACCTTTATATTTTTATAAGAGAAAGAGGAAATTACTGTGTTGGAAACAATTTTAAGTTTATACGTTACATTAATGTCAGTCATTTTTGCAGGTGTTGCCAATATGGCTTTTTGTAAATACCCTACCTATCAACGTTTAAATATCCCCATGGATGCAGGTAGATTATTATCGGACGGAAAGCGATTATTTGGTCAAAACAAAACTTGGAAAGGCTTTATTGGCATGATTCTTTTTGGCGGACTATCTCAGATCGTCTGGGGGCTCATTTTAAAAACTATTCCCTCTCTTGAATCGCTGAATCTATTCTACGACGTCTATGCAAATTCTATACTAACGAATCTTTGGATTGGACTTTTATTAGGACTAGCCTATATTGTTTTTGAATTACCGAATAGTTTTATGAAACGCCGTTTAGAAATCATGCCAGGCAAACCAGCAAATAATCAATGGAAATGGTTCTTTATTTTTATTGACCAAGCAGATTCATTGCTGGGGTGTGCTTTAATCGTAGCAGTTCTGGTTCCCATAAGTTGGACTCAATTTTTCGGCTTCATCATTTTAGGAGCAGGTACTCATATTGTGATCAATCAGTTATTGTATTTTTTAAAATTAAGAAAAAATCCATTCTAATTATTTTAGATGTACAAAGAGGTGTATAGACAATCTATTGGACTTTAATAGAAACTGCAGAAAAAAATCCGCGGTATGGCGGTAAAATAAACGCGTTAATCGATTTGTCTCAATTAGGCCTTCAGGTACCTAAAGGCTATTTCATTTCAGAAGATAAGCTCACTTCACTATGGATGGAAGCAATCCCAGAACTAGTAAGATTAGAAGCAACGGATCAACCTAGCCTACCAACTTATGAAACGATTGTTCAACGTCTGGACCAGCTGAGTTTTCCAATGAAATTATATAGGGAAATAAATGATCTTATGCTTCCTAATAAAACGTATATCGTACGTAGCAGCGGTCTAATGGAAGACCACGCGTCTACTTCTTTTGCTGGACAGTATGACACGATTGCAAATTGTACAACAATTGATGACATTATTGCTGCATTAAAACAGTGTATCGCCTCTCTTTTTAAGCCCGCTAGTTTAAATTATTGGCAGACACAACAATTGGATATTCAAAATCTAAGAATGTCTGTCATTATTCAAGAACAAATTTCAGCAGTTTCCAGTGGTATTGCGTTTACACTCAATCCTTTGACAAATAATGATCGCCAGTTAACGCTTGAAGTAGTAGAAGGCGCAGGAGAACAGCTTGTTAGCGGGTTGGTTACCCCTGAACAATTGACGATCGACTGGTTTTCAACGATTGGACCAATAAATGTCTCCCAAATTTTATCTTCAGACCAGTTGAAGCAACTTCAAGAACAATTGCTTTTGATTGCAACCTTTTATGGCTATCCTGTCGATGTAGAGTTTTGCTTCAGCAAAGATTCCTTATTTTTCTTGCAAGCTCGTCCGATTACAACCATCCGTCGAAAAATCAATGAAGGCAATTGGACCACTACGAATTTTCGTGATGGCGGTGTCGCTGCGCAGCCTTGTCCAGGATTGATGTGGAGTTTATACCGCGAATCATGGCAAACAACGTTAGAAAAATTTCTGATTCAAAATAAGTTATACGATTCAACAAACATCAAGCAGCTTTCCATCAATCATTTTGCAAGACCTTATTGGAATATTGGTGTTGTCAAAGAAGCCATGTCACGAATACCTGGCTACATTGAACGCGAATTTGACGATGAGCTTGGCGTTTATAAAAATTATCAAGGAGACGGCTACAAAAGCAAGCTGACAGTTAAGACAATCAGCCATTTACTAACTGTGGCGACTCGCATCACTAAAACGACTCAGCAGCAGCGTCAAACGGCAGCACAGCAACACAAACAACTATTAGAGACTTATCAATCAATCGATAAAAAAATCCAATCGCTGTCTTCCATAACAGATCAGCAAGACATTGAAATGTTATGGGAGTCCGTCATCAATGATGCTTATTTGCAAAGTGAACAGACTTATTTTTGGCAAGTCTATGTCAACACGGTACAGCTTTCCATGAAAAAAACGGCATTATTGAAAAAATTGCCATTAGAGACCTTTTTCCAGCTCATCTCAAAACTAGGAGAAGTCTCACATGTCCAACCGCTACGTGATTTGTATGAAATCGTTGAAATCATCGTTACAAACGAAAAATTTAAGCAGGAATGGCTGATAAACAGTCCAGTAGACATCAATACGCTGCTAACCAAACAGCCCCATCGTCTAGATGCGCAGCGGATTAAAGTTTTTCAAGCAACATTTGGCTATCATTCAAATCGTGAATTGAATTTATTGGTGCCAAGTTATAGCGAAGACCAACAGCTCGTTGTTGATCTGTTAAAAGACTACGTGGATCATCCAGAGAAACTCACGACTGCTAAACGTTCCTTCTCGCAAACGCTGACAGATGAGCAACTGGGGAAACTGATTGAACCCTATGTCACTAAATGGCAACGTACCAAAGTAATCAAGGATATCAAAATGCTACGCGAATTATTGTGGTGGCGTGAGGAGTTTAAAGATGTATCGACTCGTTTTTATCATTTGATTCGTCAAATCACTTTGAAATTAGGTGAAAGGTATTCCCAACTAGGGTATATTGATCAAACAGAAGACCTCTTCTATCTTGAAAAAGAAACGATACACTCTTTTATTACTAACCAACTTTCTCAAGAAAGTCTTCAAAAATCCGTACAAGACAATCGTATGTACTGTCAGGCTTATCGCCACTTTGTTCCTCCAGGAGATTTAATGGAGACAAGTATTTCCCCAGAGATGGAAAATCTTTTGGTAGATACTCCATCCAGTTTATCTGGAATCGGTGCTAACGATGGAATTGTTTCTGGAAAAGTAAGAATCCTTCTAGACCCTAAAGACATCCATCAGTTGCAAGCTGGCGAAATCTTGGTGACTCGTTTTACAGATACAGGTTGGAGTCACGCTTTTGGTTCCATTGAGGGTCTGATTACAGAAACTGGCGGTGTTTTATGCCATGCCTCAATTGTTGCCAGAGAATTCGGGATTCCAACGATCGTCTGTACAGCACACGCTACTGAAAACTTAAAAACAGGTATGACCGTTACAATGAATGGAACAACGGGTGATATTACAATTCAAAAAGGTGGATGCTAAAAATGTTTATTGGAGAATATGGAAAGTTTGTCTATTTAACCTATTTTGGGACAGCCCTGTCGTTAGTAGCGATGCATTTTATCATTCAAGGTGAAATGATCTGGGCGATGAGCTGCTTTATTGTGAGCGGACTTTGTGATTTATTTGATGGCATGGTTGCGCGTTCTTTTGAAAGAACAAAAGCGCAAGAACAATTTGGTGTGGAGATCGATACCCTTTGCGATATGATCAGTTTTGCGGCATTGCCCGCAGTTTTATTGATCGCACAAGGCCGGTTTCCTTTAATGAACATTTTTTTAGCTATTATTTATGTCATCGCTGCAGTTACAAGACTGGCTTATTTCAATCGTGAAACGAAAGAAAATTTAGCAGAAAGAGCTACTTATTTCCGGGGAGTTCCGGTTACCTATGGTGCACTTGTTTTTCCGGTCGGTTATTTGGTAAGTGAATGGTTAATAAGTGGCAGTTTTCAATCTGTTCTTCTACTGCTTGCTCCTATAATGGCTTTTCTATTCATCTGGGACATTAAGATTCCTAAACCCAATCGTGTAATGTACCTCTTTTTCCTAGGATTAGCGCTTGTAACGTTGTTCGGATTATGGAGATTGTAGTATGCCAAAAGTCTATCAACGTGAAACGAAATCGATTACTGAACCTAAGGAATATCAAGCAGCATGGTTAAAACGATTGTATTTAACAAAGTGGGGAAACATTTTGCTTTTCGTAGTCACTTCCCCATTGTTTTCAATCATGTGGACAGCTATTGACCATACCCGATTTTCTAAAAATAAAGTTGCTCAGTTCACCAAAGAGTACGGTATCAACATAAACGATTACGAGTCTGCAAACTATAGATCTTTTGCAGCATTCTTTATCCGAAAATTAAAAGCGGCTAACATTCACGTAAGTCCGTCTAATCGCGTTTGCGCTGTTGCGCAAGCGAAACTATTAACTGTTCCCATTCATAGTGATCAGACCTTTACCGTCAAAGGACAGAACTATCGTTTAGAAGATATCCTTCAAGACCGTTCTTCAGCTGATTATTACGAGGGTGGCACACTATTTATTTACCGATTAGCAGTCGATGATTACCATCGTTATCTGGCTAGTGAAACAGGCTCGGTTATTCATCGTCGCAAAATCCACGGAAAATTACATACAGTCAGAGAAATCGCCCAACAACACTTTCAATTATTCAAAGAAAATAAAAGAGAATATTGTCTACTTGAAACAAAGAATTTAGGGATGATCATGCAGATGGAAGTTGGAGCGCTTTTGGTTGGAAAGATTTATAATCAACCATTCGATAGTTATCAGCGAGGTAAAGAAAAAGGCTGGTTTAGCCTAGGTGGGTCCACTATACTGGTGGCTTATCCAAAGGGAACAGTAACCGTTGATCAAGATATTGATTATTATTCTAATCTAAATATAGAAACTCAAGTCAACATAGGGGAAGGAATTGGTCTGAAAACATGCTAAAGAGATTATTAACTTACTATAAAGAAATGTACCCACTGATTCCGCGATTCCTATTAGCAATCATCTACTTTTTTGAAATCTACTTTATCTTACTCCTCAACGTAGGAAAGTCAGATTTTTCAATAGGAATACAAGAATGGACCGGAGTTTGGACAATATTCACATTTTTGATGGCGCTTAGGATCGCAGATGATTTTAAAGACTACGAACACGATCAACGACTATTTCCTGATCGAGCACTGCCTTCTGGTAGAGTTAAGAAACGTGATTTAGCTATTGCTTTAGCTGTCATGGTCACGATCACTGTTGTGCTCAATGTCATCTTTATGAATAATATAGGCTGGTTTCTCTTTTTATTCATCTATGGAACCTTGATGTCGCTGTGGTTTTTCAGCAAAGCTAAAATTCAAAAATCATTACCTTTAGCACTTGTTACCCATAATCCTGTGATGATGGTCATGAATATCTATATCATCACATTCGTTTGTTACAAATATCAATTGCCATTGCTATCCCTACCTACTGTTTTGCTGGCATTTACGATGTATTTCCCAAGCTTGATATGGGAAATCAGCCGTAAAATAAGAGCACCCAAAGACGAGACAGAATATGTGACATATTCCCAACTCTTCACTTATCAAAAAGCCACACGTTTCGTTCAAGTGCTGACGATTATTGATATTTTAACGAATTTTATTTTATTATGGAATATTTCAAAAATCGGCGTCGTTGTTCTATTGGCAAATGTCATCTGGATGACGATTCAATTTCAACAATTCATTCATGATCCGACACGTTTCAGTATCAAAAATCGAGTAGAACGTTATACCTACATTACGGAAACAACGATGGTTCTTTCGGTTGCCGCACATCTATTGTTACAGGGGTTTGTCCGATGAAACAACTCACTAACTTTCACCGTCGATCAGTAGGTTCAAAAGCAGCTAATTTGCATCTCATGAAAGAGCAGGGTCTCGTTGTTCCTCCTTTTTCCGTTTTTTCATTTGATCTTTTTGATCAAACAGATGTACTTACTTTCTTGCAGGAACAGCAAGAAGCATACCATACAGGAAACGATACATTGAATGCATTAAGTCAACGATTACAACAGGAACTTAAGGCGAAATTTTTGCAAGAAGATTTTACAGCTATCCATGATTTTAGCAGACACGCATCTGGCAAGCATACCTACTCTGTGCGATCTTCAGCAAACGTTGAAGATGATGCCTCTGCCTCATTTGCTGGACAATTTTCTACGCGTTTGTTTGTTGAAGTAGATGACTTAGTTGAGGCTGTAGAGGAAACTCTTTTGTCGTTGTACCAGCCCTCTGCATTGAGTTACTACTTTGAAAATGGCATCTCGTTAGAAGCAGTTAAATTATACGTCATTCTTCAAGACATGATTTCAGGAGATTTATCTGGGGTCTATTTTACCGCGAATCCTCAAGGGTTATTGAACGAACAGTTAATTGTTGTCGGCGTTGGCGTTGGTAGCGGGATCGTTGAAGATAAAGTAGATACAACGATGGTTACGATCCATTCGGATGATCAATTGTCTTACTTTGAAACTTCTGGTACTTCTCCAATCTTAACAGAAAAACAACAAGTCGAGTTAGAAGATATGGCGGAGAAAGTAACGGACATCTTTGGTCCGCGAATGGATATTGAATTTACTTTTTTGAATGACCAACTGTACGTTTTACAGGCACGTCCTATTACAAAATTGCCTGCAGAACCGGTCACCATTTTAGATAATAGCAATATCGTGGAAAGTTATCCCGGAACAACGACTCCTTTGACATTCAGTTTCATTCAAGAAGCTTATGGGAGTATTTTTAGAGGTTTGGCCAAGCGTATGCTGAAAAATGATACACAGACACTTCAATCATTTGAGCCTACTTTTCAAAATATGATTGCTCAAGTAAACAGCCGTGTATACTATCAAATCAATAATTGGTACAAATTACTTCATCTTCTGCCCTTTTCTAAGCAGATCATCCCTATTTGGCAAGATATGTTAGGTGTTCAAGCCACCGATATCTCTGCAATTACAGTAAAAATCAGTCGCTCAACTCGACTGAAAATCATGGGACGCATCATTAAGAGTTTCATCCAAGCGCCTCGTTCAATGAAACAACTCGATTCGGATTTTGAAGCGATTTCTGAACATTTCAATCAAACGTATACGCGAGAGGCTTCATTTGAAGAACTTCATCAATTATTTGAGCAGATCAAACGACAAGTATTGGAACAATGGGATGTCACTTTGATCAATGATCTCTATGCGTTTGTTTATACTGGGCTGTTAAAAAAAGTCTGTCCGCCTGAAGAAGTTCAAGAGGCAATAGCCGGGATAGAACAAATTGAAAGTATGAAACCAGTGTTTGAACTGAATAAAATCATTTATGCCATTCAGGAAGAACAACATAGCGACTATCGAAAAATAATTGAAAGCATTTCTTCGGAACTTGCAGCTGATTTTATTGAGACAGATTTGCATCCAATCACACAAGATATCCGACAGTTCATTCAACAATTTGGAGATCGAGCTCCAGAAGAATTAAAATTAGAGACGGCAACCTTTCGTAGTCATCCTTTTTCATTAATTCAACTGATCCAACAGCAATTGGAATTGCCGCAAACAGCTATACGTACTGACTCTAAAGCAACGATAACAAACAAATCACGAAGTCCATTGGTGAATGGGCTGAAAAAACGCGCTATGACAGGGATCAAATACAGAGAAAGTTCTCGCTTGAATCGTACGCGCATTTATGGAATGATGCGACTCATCTTTATCACTATGGGCGAGCAGTTGGTAAAAGAAAATCGTCTTGAGCAATCAGAAGATGTATTTTATTTAACGATGGCTGAATTATTCGATTTGGCTAGCCATAGAGATCTTTCAAATATGCAAACAGAGATACAAAAACGGAAACATAAACGGTCTGTAGATCAGAAATTACCTGCATTCAGCCGGCTGATCTATGCTGGAAGTATTTTCGAAAAATATCCACAAACGATCAATCAGCAGCAGATCGTCTCGACCAGCCAACAGGACTTCCAAGGAATCGGTTGTTCAAAAGGCGTGGTTCGAGGGCAAGTTTTAGTTGTCGAAGATATTCAAGCCGTTAATGTTCAGCAATCCTATAATAGAATTATCGTCACAAAAATGACGGATCCGGGATGGGTGTATTTACTGACCCAAGCAAAAGGAATCATTGCGGAAAAAGGCTCGTTATTATCTCATACAGCAATCATCTCTCGCGAATTAGGTATTCCTTCTGTCGTCAATGTCCAACAAGCCACACAACAACTAACGACTGGAGAATGGATCGAAATAAATGGCCAGACTGGTCTGATCAAACGTTTGGAGGATGAAAATGATTACTCATAGTTCTTTAAAAATCATTCCAGTGGTTTCAGGTGAAAAATCAGAAGCCGATTTCCTGCAATTCCCACAACGGGTTTATAAAAAAGAGGAATTGATGCAATCCGTCTCAGAGGAACAAGCACAGATCAGTGGACAGCATCCGTTGAGTCCAACCTATACTTTCCAAGCATTCAATGGTTACCAAGAGGGTCAAATGGTAATTCGCGGGGCTCTGATAAAACCACATCACTTGGAAGACTATTACTTAGGGTATTTTGAAGCAGTAGATGATGTAACCGTCATGATTCAGTTTATCCAAACACTGAGTGAAAAAGTACGAGACAAAAATGTGCAGCGCATCATTGGTCCTGTTCAAGGAAGTTTCTGGCTAGGCTATCGAATGAAAGTTAAAGGATTTGAACGAGCGCCATTTACGAGTGAACCGCACAATCCATCGTATTATCCGAAGTTATGGCAAGCGGCCGGTTTTAAAGAGGTCGAACACTACACGTCAAATTTTTATCGTTCGATTCCACCTCAATATGAATCAAAAAAACTAGCCAAACGTTATCAATTATTTGTGGAAAAAGGTTATCGTTTTGTTTCTCCTAAACCAGAAGATTGGCCAACCGTTTCGCTTGAAGTCTTTGAACTTTTAAGAGTACTCTACAAAGACTTTCCATTGTATCAAGAGGTTACAGCTGAACAGTTTAGTCAAATTTTTGCCGATTTAAAACAAGTGATCGATTTTTCTATGGTGAAGTTGGCCTACAAAGATCAGCAGCTTGTTGGCTTTTTGATTACTTTGCCGGATTATGGCAATTTGATTTATCAAAAAATGAATCTGCTAAATCTAGCGAAAATTATTTATAAAAAATGGCGTGCTAAACGTTATGTCATTCTGTATTTAGGTGTAGACTCTAAGCATCTGGGTTTGGGATTGGCGATGTCCTATCCGGTTTTCAAACAGGTAAAACAACGCAAAGCAGAAGTAGTTGCTGCATTGATCCATGAAAATACGGTAACAAACCGATATGTGACAGAGATGCAGGAAGATTCTCATGCTTACAGCTTATGGATGCTGGAATTGGAGTAAACAAAGCTGGGGCGAAATTTAGAAAAATCAAACGATCTCACCAATCATATGATGTGCTTTACTGCATAAAAAGACCCCAAAAGCTAAGCTTTTGGGGTCTTTGGCTTAATTATTTTAAATTACGGACAGCTTCTTCAACAGCTGTATTACCAGATAGAACTTCAAATTCTTGTTTGATTGTGTTGTCATTATGAAGTACCGAAATCAACGTTTGAGCTACATCTTGACGTGGAATCTCAGTAATATCTTGGCCCATACCGACTTTTATTTGATTGGTACCAGGTTCATCAACTAGTATACCAGGATGCACAATCGTCCAATCTAGATCTGTACGATTTTTTAACCATTCATCCGCATAATTTTTAGCGATGGTGTAAATTTGTAAATCCTGTTCTTGAGACATGGCTTCACGCCCTGTACGGAAGGTACTAACCATAACAAAACGTTTAACGCCAGCTTGTTCTGCAGCCGTCATTGCTTTAATGGCTCCATCTAAGTCAATCAAAATGGTTTTGTCCAAACCACTTCCACCAGCTCCAGCACTGAAGATAACTGCATCGACATTTTTCATAGCGTCTGCCAATTCATCTACTGAATTTTTAACAAGATCTAAGAGAACCGTTTCAATTCCTCGTTCTTCGAAGAAACTAACTTGTTCAGCCTTACGGATCATTGCGATTTCTTCAATAGCAGAATCCTCTTTAGTAAAATCTGCAAAATGACGAGCTACTTTCCCATTGCCACCTACAACTAGTACTTTCATTTAAAAACTCCTCTCAATAAATAATTCAGCTTACATTTAGTATAACGCATATCACTTACTTTTTGTTGTATTGTGAACTAAACACAGGCATGACTTGATCGTCACCATAAGTTTCGATAAGCGGCAACTCATTTAACGTATTCATATCCACTTCAGAGATTGTAAAGTCGATATCGGCATTCGATTTCATATGATCCTTATTAGTCGTTTTAGGTAAAGCAACTGTGTCTAATTGTAAGACATAGCGAATACTTAATTGAGCAGGTGAAGCCTTATACTTTTCAGCCATCTCTTTAACGACTGGATGATCAAGAATAGCTCCGTGAGCAATTGGTGAGTAAGCTTCGACAATGATGTCTTGGCTTTGACAATACTTAATGACATCGGTTGGAACATTCGTAATGTGTGCAAGAACTTGGTTTACCATTGGTTTGACTTTTCCGTTATTGATCAAGTTTTCCAAGTCTACTTGCTCAAAATTAGACACACCGATTGCGCGTAATTTGCCTGCTTCATATGCTTCTTCTAAGGCGCGCCATGCTTCCAAATTCCCTTCGAAGTAATGGTTGCCATCACGGAAATTTGCCCAAGGCTGCGGACTATGAATAATCATTAAGTCGATATAATCCACATTTAAAAGTTCAAGTGATTTCTCAATTGCTTTGACCGCTTCCTCATAATTTTTGATATCGCCTTCGAGTTTCGTGGTGACAAAAATAGCTTCACGGTTAACACCTGACTCTTTAAGTCCACGGCCTACACCTTCTTCATTAAGGTAAGCTTCAGCTGTGTCAATATGACGGTAACCTGAATCAAGGGCATCTTTTACAACTTGAACAACTGCTGCATTATCTATCATCCAAGTTCCTAAACCTAATTTAGGAATTTCAACTCCATTTGCTAATGTATACGTTTCGTTTACTACCATTTTCAGTTCCTTCTTTCTATCTCTTTTTATTTTTCAACAGATTAATGAAAGACGATTTCTTTAGTGATTTTCGCAGGTGTACCCGCAACAATCACATTGTCTGGTACATCTTTAGTGACTGTAGCATCTGCTGCAACAATAACATTTTTACCAATTGTTACGCCAGGCAGAACAGTTGCATTTGCTCCGATCCAAGCATTCTTTTTAATTTGAATCGAATCCACGATGATTCCTCTTCTTTTTACTGGATCCACTAAATGGTTCACTGTGAGCAAACGCGCGCCAGGTCCAATCAAGACCTCATCTTCGAGATAAATACCGCCTAAATCGACAAACGTGACGTTTTGATTGATAAAAATATTTTTCCCAAATGAAATGTGTTTTCCAAAATCTGTGTAAAAAGGCAACGATACAGTAACCGAAGAATCAATCGTTTCACCAGTGATTTGTTCAAGAGAAGTGCGTACCTCTGAAGGAGTATGGTAACCGGTATTCAATTCCATGACTAATCTTTCGTTTCCTGCCTTCTGCTCATGTATTTCTTCAAAATAAGAGGATCCTTTCACTATTTCTTTCCTAATAATTCGGCTTAATAAGTCTTTCATAGCTCTTCACCACCTATATCGTTATTTCTTGTTAAACCCATCATACTAAGATAAACTGAATCTGACTAATACTTATATAGCATACGCAGCTATGCTTTTTAACTATACATAGGAGGGATACATATTGGATTTTCGTGTATTAAATTATTTTTTGACGGTGGCTCAAGAAAAAACAATTAGTAAAGCAGCAGAATCCTTACATTTGTCTCAACCGACCTTATCTAAGCAACTAAAAGAACTGGAAGAAGAATTAGGCGTTCGATTATTTACTCGCGGAAACCGCGAAATCACCTTAACTGAAGATGGACACTATTTGGTGAACCGTGGTAAAGAGATCCTTTCATTAGTCGACACCACAATGACAAACTTATCGAGTAAAGAAACGATCAGCGGGAAAATCGTTATTGGCGGTGGCGAAACCAAAGCCATGCAATTTATAGCTGAAAGTGTACGTGTCTTAACTGAAGAATATCCTGATGTAAAAATCCATTTATATAGTGGAAATGCAGACGATGTTTCTGAGAAATTGGACAAAGGGATCTTGGATTTTGGGATCGTCATCGATCCAGTAGAAAAGAAAAAATACGATTACTTAAGACTGCCTAGAACCGATCAATGAGGTATTTTATTCTACAAAGACCATCCTTATGCAAAAAAAGAAGCTATCTTACCTGAAGATCTAAAGTCTCTTTCGCTCTTTGTTTCAAGCCAATCTTTAGTTGATGATCAAATCGGTGAATGGCTAGGGAAAAATCTCGACAGTCAACAAATCATCGGCACCTATAACCTTTTGTATAATGCCTCGATCATGATAAAAGAAGGTATAGGTTGCGCACTATGTATTGATGGGATCATAAACACTCAAGGAACAGATTTAACATTTGTTCCACTAAAACCCAATTTGGAGGCTAGCTTAAATATAATATGGAAAAAGAATGCTATTCTTTCAAAAGCAGCAGCTGTATTCATAAAAACGGTTCAAACTTCTATCCATTTGTAGCAGCCTTTCAATACTATCGTCATTCTATTACCCATTCCTAATTAGAAAGGATCTATTCAAAAATGGAAATCGAAAATGCGCTTACTATTACGAACAGACAAGACTTAAGAAATTGGCTTGCGGTACACTCATCTACAGAAAGCTTTTGTTGGGTAGTTATCAATAAGACTGAAACCTCAGAAGTTGTTCAGTATCTAGACATCGTTGAAGAAGCTTTATGTTTTGGTTGGATCGATGGCATCAAGAAAAAAATCTCCGAGAAGGAATCTGCTCAACGAATTTCTCCAAGAAGGAAAAAAAGCAACTGGACAGAATTAAATAAAGAGCGTGTAAGAAGATTAGAAAAACTGGGTTTAATGACAGAAGCAGGCTTGAAAGTTCTTCCGGATATGCGTCCTGAATCATTTATCATCGATCAAGTGATTGAAACTCGTTTAAAAGAAGATGACCAAGTTTATCAGAATTTTATTAGCTTCCCTGAACTCTACAGAAGAATCAGAATTGATAACATACAAGCTTATAAAAATGATCCAGAACTTTTTAATAGACGATTGGATAAATTTATTGAAAGTACCAGAGCAAATAAACTTTATGGTCAGTGGCATGACAATGGTCGGCTGCTCAATTATTGATAAAATAAAAAAACGCAGACAATAAAATTATCTGCGTTTTTTAGATAATTGCCATTTTTATGTTTAACGAACAGATAAACAGTGTTAACTTGGTTTGGATAATATACGTACTCGTTTAACAGAAGGAATATCCTGAATTTTTTTTGCAACAGGTTCTATTCGGTCAAAACTTTCTTCTAAATCAATCAGCATATAGTCGTATCCATCTTTTCCATTACTGGTCATGTTTCCAATTTTAAGGTTTTCTTGGTCCAAATAGTTCATGATTTTGGACCATGCTTTTCTAGTTTTTTGATAAAAAATGGTAAGACGGTATGGGGACTGAAACACAAGACGAGTAGCTGGAAAGTTGACAGATTCTCTAACCGTTCCAAATAATAAAAAATTACGCAATGCTCTTACAGCGAGTCGGTCTCCACCCTTTAGAGCTTCCTGAGTAGTTCCACCAATATGGGGAAGCATTAAAATATTCGGGTGTCCAAGGTATTCTTCTTGAGGAAAATCAGTAATGTAACCGGCTATGGTTTCATCCTGTAGGACCTTCAATAGTCCTGTACTGTTCACAATCGGGTCACGTCCAAAATTAAGCAAATAGGCTCCTTTTTTCATTTGACTCAATTTTTCTCCCGTTAGTAGATCTTTGGTTTCATTAGTCAACGGCAGAACAACGACAACAAAATCTGAAAAGCGAAGCAATTCATCTAACTCCACTTGGTTTACATAATCAATATCATGATCCCGTCTAGCGTAGCCCAATACTTCCATTCCTAAATCATAACAGCTTCTAGCAATTTGGGTGCCGATAGCCCCCATTCCTAGTAAGCCAATTGTTTTTCCTTGAAGTTCTTGCCCAACATAGTCTGAGCGTTTGGATTCTGCTTGTCCAAGTATATCCGGACCTTTAAGTGTGCGAACCATTTCCGCTGCTGTCGCAACAGGACGTACCGTTAAAAAGAGGCAAGCCAAAACCAATTCTTTAACTGCATTTGCATTGACCCCTGGCGTGTTCAAAACAGCTGTTCCATTTTCAGTAGCAGCTTCTAGATTGATTGTATTGACACCGACACCTGATCGAGAAATAACCAATAGTTCTTCTGTGATCGCTTCATCAGGAACGTTGGAACTTCGAACTAAGATTCCTTCAGTCTCTTTCTCTTGGCTAATTTCAAAGTTTGGTTGCTGCAATCTAGCGATAAGTCCATCAGGAATTGAATCAATCAGTCGTAACTTATACATATAGCTCTGCCCCGTTTCTTCTACTGTCTCGTTCTCGTAGTCATGCAATGAATCATATTTTGAATTGTTGCTTTTTATTTTATCATTCGATACACTAAAAGAAAAGATGGAGAGGTTTGAGGCTATGCATATTGAACCAACAAAACTATACCCAGATCGTCCTGTCATTGGAAAAGACAGTCAAATCAAAGACACCCTCTTTGGTGAATATAACGAAATTGGCAAACAAAATGCGGTTGATCACTCAGAATTCGGCAGCTATACGTATATTGGAGATTATTGCTTCATCCAAAATTCAAAATTAGGCCGTTTTAACAGTATTGCCGATATGGTTCGAATTGGTCCCACAAATCATCCTTATGAACGTCCTTCTCAACATATATTTGCCTACAATGGTAGCGGCTATGGTTTCCCTGAAAATGATACAGATTTCTTGGGAAAAAGACGGGAGAACTATACAACTATTGGTAATGATGTCTGGATCGGCCATGGCGTGATCATTCAGTCTGGTGTTACTGTGGGAGATGGAGTGGTCATTGGAAGCGGCGCTGTCGTGACTAAAGATATACCACCCTATACTATTGTTGGGGGAGTACCGGCAAAACACATAAAAGATCGTTTTCCAGAAGCTATCAAAGAAAAACTTGCTCAAATTGCATGGTGGAATTGGACCCGTCAAGAATTAGAAGAACGCTATGAAGAGTTAAAATTGCCTATTGAACTGTTTGTTGAAAAATGGTCAAAAGAATAAAGATACCCTTTTAATTAGTTGATACAAAATAAGTTAATGTCTTATTTAAGATGAAGAAGATCACTCAAACCTATTTTTATAAAAAAAAGCGTGAGCCAGCTGCTCACGCTTTTTAAATTTACTGAAATTTTTGACTCCTCCTATTTTATACATAGTATTCGACAAGGAGTTTTTTTTATTGCTATTTGTTAAAATGCTTCTTTTAATGGTTGGCAAACTTCGCACTTGCGTTGATTTTTATTTTTAAATTTTGTAAAGGATTTCTCGAATGTATTGCCGCATGCACATTCAAATTGTAGTTTTTGAGAAAAACCGTGATATTCTGTCGTTAGCAATTTGCTATCCGAATTTTTTTCAACAAATTCCTTGATTGAATCGATTGTCCATTGTTTATTCATTTTCTTACACCTCCATAGTTTATTGATAGGCGGAGGCTTTCTTTGCATCCGTTCTAAGTAAACCTTAAGCTATTCATTATAACACGAATAGATACAATTAAATAGATAGAAGGTATCTCTTTAAGTTAGCTCGAAGCACATCCAACTGCAGAAAGATTCTGTCAGGTAATCATCAATCTGACTGAAACCTCAGAAGTTGCTAAATATTTAAGTCTCGTTGCGGAAAAATCTTGTTATAGTTAGATCAGAGAAAATCTATATATATAATTGTATCAACTTCTCTAAACTTTCTTTCATAATATGTTTAATTGATAAAATACGAAAAGCGTCCTGTAACAGAATTTGCAGCAGAATAATAATGATTAGTAAGAAATTTGCGAATTTGAATCTTTTTTGTTTACTTACTAAATATAAGTGTTATACTCAACTTGTACTTCAAAAAAGACATTATAGGGGGAAAATAAACATGGCAAACATTACAATTTTTGGTAAAGGAAATATGGGTTCAGCAATTGGCGGTAACTTCGAAACAGCAGGAAACGTTGTGTCTTACATCGGTAGCGGTGAATCATCAGATCAATTAGGCGATATCGTAGTATTGGCTGTTCCTTATTCAGCACTTTCTTCTATTGTGGAAGAAAATTCAGAAAAATTAGCTGGAAAAGTTGTTATTGATATTACAAACCCGCTTGATTTTGCTACATTTGATTCTTTGGTTGTTCCTTCTGACAGTTCAGCAGCAGCTGAAGTTCAAAAAGCACTTCCAAACTCTAAAGTATTGAAAGCTTTCAACACAACATTTGCTGGAACTTTGACAAGCAAAACTATTGGTGATTCACATCCAACAACTGTTTTAGTTGCAGGTGACGACACAGATGCTAAGAATCAAGTTTTCGATGCTTTAGATGGCAGTGGTTTAGCGACTCTTGATGCTGGTTCTTTGAAGAGAGCACGCGAATTGGAAGCTTTAGGATTCCTACAATTGACTCTAGCTGGTTCTGAAAAAATTAGCTGGAATGGTGGATTTGGACTTTTCAATTAATTATAAATAATTGAACTGTGCTCCATTTACGTTCCTTAAATATACTAGTAAAAATTAAATAGTTAGTATTAAATAAGATCTTGAAAACTCTATTAAAGAGTGCTCAAGGTCTTATTTGAAGGTTATCCTGACTTAGATTGTTTGTATTATTGAGTATATTTTATAGTTTAAAAACAGCTAACTGACAAGTATAAATCCGGTAGTAAACCAGACTCCTAATTGTCAATTAGCTGTTAAAGAGAACTATTTAAATGCTAACAATTCTTTACAATAATTGAAGTATCAACAAAAATAGTGTTAACTTATTATTTGATTTTTTTTTAAAAAGAGAATCCTTATACTTGTAACGTACCCTTTAGTTCCGCAGCTTTAGTAGCAATTAAATCCATTAACTCAGGAGACAAGGTATCGTAAGTCGGTAGTCCCAGATTATTTAATTCTTTACGAACATCCGCCATTTTAGAAGCTGGTGTACCTGTTTCGATTACAGATGAAACAAAGGCTGCGAATTTTGGTGCAGACCATCCTTTTTCTTCTGATAATTCTGTATGAATAAAGTCTAATCCGTAAAATGCATGATTTTTATTTTCTATACGACCATACATATGTGCACCACAATCTCTACAATAATGTCTTTGGATTGCCGCTGTTTCATCAACTACTTCTAACTTATCTTCATTGTTAATGACTTCAACTGTTTCACGAGAAACTACAGCTACTAAAGAAAACCTAGCGTCTTCTGGTTTCCAACACTGAGAACAGCCACATGCGTGGTTGTGTAGCGTTTGCGAGCTTACTTTGACCTCTACTTTATTCGATTCACAAAGACACGTTAATGTGCCCCCACCGAATCCTTCTACTTCAGGGTAATCTTGGATTCCGTTATCTAATCTTGGGTGTAATTTAATGTTAGTCATATACTTCACTCCTTGGATTTATTGTTTTTGATTCAGCGATATGAAACTCTAACTGTTCTTTTATAAATGATGAAATCATCTAATAGTTCTAAACATGTCCACTTGATATCCAAACAATCAAAAGATGATTCTTTTATTTCACGACTGCAGTTAGCTTAATCGTCTCCAATTCCTTTTTTTAGAATGGATTTGCATCGCTGATTGTTTTTCTAAAAAATTATTTGCGAAAAAAACAATTCTTAATAAGACAGGATAGTGCGGATTGATTCACCTTTGTGTAATAAGTCGAATGCTTCATTGATATCTTTAAATTCTAAGTTGTGAGTAATAAATGAATCTAAATCAATTTCACCATTCATGAAATCCAAAACCATTCCTGGTAATTCAGTTCTTCCTTTTACTCCACCAAATGCTGATCCGCGCCATACGCGTCCGGTAACTAATTGGAATGGACGTGTTTGAATTTCTTTTCCAGCACCTGCTACACCAAGGATAATACTTTCACCCCATCCTTTATGGCAAGATTCAAGTGCAGATCTCATTACATCAACGTTACCAATACATTCAAAGCTATAATCTACACCACCATTTGTCATTTCTACAATAACTTCTTGGATTGGGCGATCATATTCTTTTGAATTAACAAAATCAGTTGCGCCCATTTTTTTAGCTAATTCCCATTTGCTAGGATTAATATCAATTGCAATGATGCGTTTGGCGTTTGCTTTCTTTAATCCTTGAATAGCGGCTAAACCAATTGCACCAAGACCGAATACAGCTGCTACAGCGCCTTCTTCAACTTTTGCAGTGTTTTTAACTGCTCCCAGACCTGTAGTAACTCCACAACCAAGTAAAGCAATTTTGTCCAAAGGAGCATTTTCGTCAACTTTCACTAAGTTGATATCATTTACTACTGTGTACTCACTAAAAGTACTGGTTCCCATATAATGATAAATAGGCTCTCCTTTATATGAAAAACGAGTCGTTCCATCAGGCATTAACCCTTTACCTTGCGTCTCACGAACTGCACTACATAAATTTGTTTTGCCAGAAAGACAAAATTCACATTTTCCACATTCTGCTGTATAAAGTGGTATAACGTGATCTCCTGGTTTTACAGTTGTTACATTTTTACCTACAGATTCAACTACACCTCCACCTTCATGGCCTAAAACTGCTGGAAAAACTCCTTCTGGATCATCTCCAGACAAAGTAAAAGCATCCGTATGACAAACAGATGTATACAATATTTTAACTCTTACTTCATTTTCCTTTGGTTCTTCTACATCGATCTCAACAATTTTAAGTGGTTCATTTGGACCAAATGCTACTGCTGCTCTACTTTTCATCATTATACCCTCTTTCTTATAAACCAATTGTAGTGTATACTATTATAAATGTTAATACTGACATTTTTGTCACTACTAAATTTAACAAATAATTCTTTTTACATATGGGAGGATATGATTAAGATGATTATTCATAAAGGAAAAGAATTTTATACGGATAAAGATTTAGCGCTGTCTGTAATTGGTGGACGTTGGAAAGTTGCTATCGTCTGGGCCCTGTTGCAAGAAACTCCACTGCGTCTTAGTGAATTAAAAAAAATATTACCAGACGTCAATCAAAGAATGCTGATTCGTCAATTAAGAGAACTAGAAGAAGACAAAATTATCGAAAGAACTGTTTATCCGGTCGTACCCCCAAAGGTTGATTATAAATTAACTGATATAGGCTTAAGCTTAGAGCCTATTGTAACAGCGATTTGTGATTGGGGAGAAACCTTCCATCAGTTTCTAGATTCAAAATGAAGTTGCTGTCATCGCATTCCGTTCATAAGCAGTCAATACAAAGCGTATAAATGGTATTTTAGTTGACCAAATAACAAAGTGAACTAGGATTAGGTTAAGGTAGCTTCGACGGCACCATGACAAGGAATTTCTTCATCTAAACTAGTATGAAAGAAGATTGACATTTGCATCAGGATTACCTGAACTATATAGAAGGAATTTAAGGAGTGTAACATCTCTGGTATAAAGTGAATGAATCTTTTTAACAGACTATTATTTAAACTCGTTTATCACTAAAAAAGAAGATACTCTCGATAATGAATCGAGAACATCTTCTTTTTGTTTCTTGACTTAAAGTTTCACTTTAGCAAGGTTGATATCGTAACGTCCGCCTACCTTTTGCAATTCTTTTAACGCTTTTTTCAGTAGCGTTGCTGCTTCAACTTTCTGACTAATGCCTTTATCAATCTCGACAGTATAAGCTCTTTTTTCAATTTCGTATTTCAATCCATCAATAGTGTCAACTTCTTTTTCAAAATCATTGTACAACACACCATATTGGAGATACTGATGTGTATCACTTCCCGCTAAAACCGGCTTATTGTATTTAGCAGCTATAGCTTCAATGTTCTTTTCGTTACTCATTCCCATTAATCCTGTATCTTTCCCATTCAAATCAAAGAAGTCATAACAGTCAATCAGTTCATCAGATAATGCTAAATTGTTGCATCCGCTTCGGTAAACATGTGCAGCCCCAAAAAGCACATTGTATTCTTTGATGATGGAAAATAAGGCTTTTGCTGGTAGAAATGCTTCATTTGGTTCTGGTAAAACGCGACGACGGATCTCTAAAATATCTTCGAATCGCCCGATAACTAAATTATGGCCACCTTCTTGAATATCTACTTCTAATCCAGGGAATACACGTACACCTTCTACTAGATAAGTGTCTCCATCTTTTGGGTAGTTCTCTGTAATGTAGCCATAAATTTTTTCGAATTCTTGAGTGTTGAAATGCTCCGTCAGACAGAGTGCATCCAAGCCTCTTCTTTTTGCCTCTTTAAATAACTGTACAGTATATTCTTCTGAGAATGGTAAGTTTTTAGCTAATTTACCATGTGTGTGAAAATCTATTTTCAAAATAAGTTCCTCCGTTTAAACTAATTTAGGTGCGATAAGCGCTGCCGTAACGACTAAAGCAAAATACAAAACTGAACTTGCTAAAAATACAAGATCTTTTGAAGTGAAGTTTAATGTCTTCAATTTCATTTTTTTCACTCTTGGATCTGTCATTGAATTACGGTAGCCTTTTATTTCTAGTGCTTCTACTGTTGTTCGGCTTCGTTTAGCCATATTCAACATCAAGGGATAGAATGAACGCATGACGATTTTTAATTGATACATAATGAAACGGATTTTACCCATAAAGCCTGTTGAATCAGGTTGTACACCTCTCAATCGATAAGAAAGATTAACACTCTGGAATTCTTCCATAATGATCGGTAAGATTCGGTAACCATAAGAAATACTGAATGCAAACTGATCAGGCAAACCAATCGATAGAAGTCCATTAGATAATTTATCAGGATCCATCCCTGCAAAGGTCGTAATTGAAGCTAATGAGACGACTCCGATTTTCAAAGTCAGCTGGAGCACTGGAATCAATGCAGTCCAATCACCGCCGAATAATAAAATGAATAAAAACAGGAAACCTGTTTCTGACAAAAGACCGATACAAAAGACGAATAAAATAAGCGGTACTGTTCGTGCTAACTTAGTCGTGATAGCTACGAAAATAAATAAACCCGCTAATACCCAATAATTTGTAATGAACCAGGGAACGATCCCGAAGAGCACATACCACATGAATAATGTACGAGGATCTAGTGCGGCAACAAAAGTTTCATCATTCCCGTAAGCATTTTTCAACACTTGATTTTTCAAGGTCGTGATCGTAAATTTATCTAAGAAATTTTCATTCACTTTCATCATGATAAGACCCCTTCTTTCTTCTGTAACTGATCCACGAATTGATCAACTGTGTAGATAGAAGCATCTGGATTCATCGCTTTTGCCAATTTAAAGATTTCTGGTGGATCGATTCCAGCTAACTGAAGTAATGTTTCGTCATGAAAAATTTCTTCTCTTGTACCGTTCCCAATGACTTTTCCTTCATGAAGAACGACAATCCGATTCGCCCACTCTGCTACTAATTGCATATCATGTGTGGCAATAATAGTTGTTTCCAAGCTGTCTTTTAAATCATCAAGTGTCTTTGTAATGCTTTTTCTGGTTGCAATATCCAGATTGGCTGTTGGTTCATCCAACAGCATGATTTGCGGATTCAACGCTACACCGATTGCTAAAGAAGCTCTGCGCATCTGTCCGCCACTGAGTAACCGTCCATCTCTTTCTGCTAGCTCTACTAAATCAAACTGTTCTAACAGAGCCTCCGTTCGTTCTTTGTATCCTTTTATATTTCTTGCTTTCATTGAAAATGCAATATCGCGTTTGATGCTGTCATCGATAAACATATTTTCAGGATTTTGATAAACATAACTGATCGTATCTGAGATCTGTTCTGGTTTTAACCGAATAATATCCTTGCCATCTAACTCGATTTCTCCGCTATCTGGTTTGATCAGTCCTGTCAGTAATTTAAGCAACGTAGATTTACCTGCACCGTTGTTCCCAATCAATGCTACTCTCTCGCCTTTGTTGATTGTAAGATTCAAAGAATCAAAGATAAGTTTTTTATCTCCTTTGATCATATCGTAACTGAGCGAAACGTCTTTTAAATAAATCATCGCATCCGTTTGTTTTGAATGAATAATAGGTATCCTTTTTTCAACAGTCTGGAGTGCATATTCTTTGAAATACTCTTTTCCTTGATCGTGATTGATTGGTAAGAGACTTGCATTCCTTTCAGAATGCTGCGCTAATTGATGCGCTGCTTGTGTAATTTGTGGTGGAAAGATCGAACCCTTCATCAATTCTTCTACCTTAACAAGTGCTTCTTTTACAGGTAATTTCCACTGAATCCGATTATCTTTCATGAAGATAACCGAATCACAATACTTACCAATAAAGTCTGTATGGTGTTCGATTACGACGATTGTCTTACCTAACTCTTTATTGAATCGCTTCAATACATCATACGTTTTGAGTGCATGAAAGGGATCCAGTTGCGCTATGGGTTCATCCAGAACCAGGATATCTGGTCTTAAAGCTGTCATTCCCGCTAATGCCAATAAATGCTTTTGACCACCAGAGAGCTGCCAGATATATTCATCTGATTGTTCTTCTAGCCCCGTTAACTCTAAGGCTTCCATCCCACGTTCAATATAATCTTCCAAACCATTGTTCAAACATGAAAAGGCAGCATCATCCAACACTTTTGGACGAATTAGCTGGTTTTCAAAATCCTGATAGACATAGCCAATCGTATGTGCCAAGTCTGAAACGGTTGAATCCACAGTTTCGACGCCATTTATTTTAAGGGATCCGCTCACATCACCATCGATAAAATGTGGGATGACACCGTTCAACAACTTGCATAGAGTTGATTTACCCGTTCCATTGTTTCCAACGATAGCTACGAATTCTCCATCTTCAATCGTTAAATTGATATTTTCTAGTTGATAATTTTCCTGACTTGGATAATTAAAGTAGAGATTTTTGATTTCAATCAAATTACTCACCTGCACCAATCGTTTTATTTTTTCTGATAACCAGTATAATGCCTACAATCAAAGCTAACGTAATGACAATGCCTGCAAAGACTGCTTCAGGACTTTCAGCCCAACTTGCTTCCCAGTCGATAAAGTTGATTCCTGTTTCTGCCATGAATTCAGTTGTGACAGCTATTAGGAAGAAACCGATTGCCATCAAGATGGCTTTAACGTTTAATACTGCTCCAAATGTGGGTCTATTTTCAGGGGTTCTTGGACGCATGCCCAGTAAGGGTTCAATTTTTTTATATAATCGTGGTACTAAAAATAACGTTGGGAGTACACAGAATAAGATTCCAGAAAAGAGCAAATCATTTACAATTGCAAATCCTTCAGTAAAAAATACTGATTCAGGTAACCCTTGAACAGCCTCAAAATCTTCAATCGCAAACACTACTTTTGTGATGTCAACTAGTCCACCTAAAAATTGGTGAATGAAAATACCAGTAAACGAAGCGATGGCAACTTGGACTTTATTCAGAGGATCATTGACCATCATACCAGCAATATAGATACCTAAAGAGAATAGAACAAATTTTTCAACTTCTCCGACACCACCGAATTGGCCTAACATAATTTCACTAAAGATCACTTCTCCAGTTGCTGCACCTAACGCAGCTGATAATGGATCAAATAAAATCGCCAATGTTAAAGGAATAAAAGCAAAATACTCAACTGATAATTCAACGACACCTAATTGAACAGACGGAATCAATTCAGTGAACAATGTAGCCAGACCGTATAAAGACATAGATAAGACAAAAATCATCATCTTTTGTGATTGCGTAAGTATCGTTCGTTTTCCTTTTAATTGCAAAGTAATTCCTCCAATAGTTTATGTTTTATTTAGTACGTGCACATCTTACCGAACGAATGTAAATTACGCGCAAATTTATAGTAAAAATGTAGTGTTTTTTTCATTGAATTTGTAAAAGAAAATTAATTTTCATTAACAAACTCATTAAAATGAAAGATTGTGCTACAATAAATGATAAGTAACCCTTAAAGGAGGAAAACATGGCTACACATACCTTTACCATTCCTAAGGATTCACTGACCAAAAGTCAGCTTGTAATATTGGAATATATCTACTCGAATATTGAAACGATTCCTTTTTTAAGCATAACAGAGCTTTCTAATGAACTAGGAATTAGCGATGCAACCATCACTCGTTTTTCAAAAAAAGTTGGTTATCCGTCATTTAAAGAAATGAAAATGGCCATTTTTTCTGACATACAAGTCTCTCCTGCTAAAAAACTCCAAAATAGTTTTGAAGAAGGTGACTTGAATGCTAAAGACAATTTACTCATTTTCAAAGAAATTCAGCATTTGATAGAAACCGTCTCTCATCTGGATATGCAAACATTGAATCAGGCGATTCACTTACTGTTAAAAGCTAAAAAAATCTATGTATTTGCCAAAGGTGCTGCTAAAAGTCCTGCTGACTTACTCGTTTTCCGTTTGAATCGCTTTGACTTGGATATCCAGCTTGTTACTGCAAGTGGTTCAGAACTTTTCGAGAAATTAAACAACCTTTCGCAAGAAGATGCCATTGTCCTTTTTGGGTTCGGTTCTGTCCCTAGAGAAATCAAACTGGTAGAAGACTATGGAAAAAAAATCAAAGTTCCTATTCTGTCTTTTGCAGATAGGCATTATAACTCTACTTCTGAAGAAGGTGTTACAACCTTTTTTGTAGCACGAGGCCTACCCGATGACTACCATTCCATGACGTCAGTCGTAGCCCTGATTGATACGCTGATCGTTGAAATGGCGAAACAGATGCCTGAAGAAAAAAAACAGCAACTTGAAAATTTATTTTCACTTAAAGAAGAATACAAGCATACTATTCCAAGATAGTTTTACATTATCGATATCGATAGAATTATCTCTTAATTGCTTAATCTATTTTTGTACTAGAGTAAAACTCATGGTCAAAGTAACATAACAAACTTTTTATTTCGATTTCAAAAAAAATACCCTATTCTATCATTTTTATATGACAGAATAGGGTGGCTTATTTTAATGTACTTATTTTTCTTCTTTTGCTAAGTCTTCTTCAGAATCATAACCTAGATCATCTAGTGTTTCAGCTAATTTATCAGCTGGAATAGTTTGATCTTCTGTTGGTTCCGCCGGTGTACCATGAACATTTCCATGTGCTGATTCTGTTTCATCAGAATAGCCAGTCTTATGTTCTATATCCGTTTTGTCCATGTGGTTCTCTTTCATGTCTTGAGCTTTTTCTACGCCCTTTTCTTTTAATTCTTTTCCTTTTTCCATGCCAGTATCTTTTACATCAGTGAACTTATTTTTTATATCTGTCCGTAATGCTTTCCCAGATTTAGGTGCAAACAATAATCCAGCTAATACGCCTACTAAAGGTAAAATAATTAATTTTGCTAATTCCATTTGTTTTACTTTTTTGGGCATTGCTTTAGTGACTCCCTTAACAAGCATCTTATCTGTCTTCATTTTTGACTTAGCTAACTGATGTGTCGATGGAAGATAATCTTTGGCCATGTCAAATGCGTCGTGTGCATGATCCTTACCCATATTGATTAATTTTGATGTTTTCATTTTATTCGTGCTCCTTTCAATTTTTGTTTCTTTATTTTGTCATTTATCTGTTAAATAGATATCTCTATAAACATCATATAACACAAAAGCCATAGTCCAAAACAAAAGGCATTAAGAATAAAAAAAAATCTCCATTTAACTAGTATACTGCCGAGTTTAATTCATGCTGTTGGCTTTTTACATACTCAGCAGCTTGCTGACCAGCTTGGCGCCCAAAAACAATAATTTCTGCAACCGAGTTTCCGCCAATCCGATTAGTTCCGTGTAATCCTCCAGCCAATTCGCCTGCAGCATACAAACCTTCAATTGGTTGATGTTCTTTATTCAAGACTTCAGCTTGCGTGTTTACTTTAATGCCTCCCATTGTATAGTGAATTCCTGGGGCAATTTTTATGGCATAATAATTTGGCTTAGCTAAGTCATTTTCCATTGCAGTGGTACGATTAAACTCTTTGTCTATCTTATTCGCAACACTTTGATTCCATGTGATAACCGTCGTATGTAATTGATTGCTTGGTAGATTGACTTTCTCTACTAACTCTTCTATGTCTTTACCACTACTAACATATCCTTTTTTTTCATAAAAATCGATTGCTTTTGCTCGGTCACGCACTCCTTGATCAAAAATTAAATAAGCTGATTTTTCTGGTAACTCATTAATGGCTGCAGAAACTTTGTCACGCGTAGTTAACTCATTAACAAAACGATTGCCCTTATGGTTTACTAGGATAGCTCCTTCGCCACGAACGACTTCTCCTATTAAGATTCCTTTATCTTGCTGAACTGTTGGATGGATTTGAATTTGGTCCATATCAATCGCTTGACCGCCTAATTTTTCAATCATTTTGATTCCGTCACCCGTACTGCCTTTATGATTAGTTGTTACATAGTCTTTTAAATCAGGTCTAACTGCTTCAATCATTTCTTTACTTGCTCCAAATCCTCCAGTTGCAACTATAACAGCCTTTCCTGTGAGCATTTTAGGTTCTAATCCTTTTATTTTAATGGTTACTTCATTAACTTTACCGCCATTTTTATTGAGCCTTATCACACGTGCATTTACGAGTATTGGAATGTTTCGTTTGTGGACAGCTTTTAACAATCCTTTAACCAAGTAGCCGCCTATTGCTGAACCTTCAGATGGTCGATGGGTTCTTTTTTGATTCATTCCACCTGTTATAGTTAAATTATCTAATGTCATTCCATTCTCATCCAGCCAATCAATCGCTGCGGCAGAGTGATCGACAAAATAACGCAACAACTCTTTGTCATTCGTACCGTAGCCGCCCGCTAATGTTTCCTCGTAAAAAGCATCATTGCTGTCCTCTATTCCTTCAGCCTCTTGGAATTTAGTAGTTGAAGCATTCATACCGCTTGATGATTTTGCAGTATTCCCTCCAGCGGCCGGCATTTTTTCTATAATGACAGGATTTAAACCGGCATCTTTTGCTTCAATAGCTGCAGCCATTCCTGCACCACTTGCGCCAACAATAATAACATCATACTGATCTTTCAAGTCACTAAATTGAGTATATACCTGTTCTAAAGTTCTTGATTCAACTTCAATTTTCTTAGCAGAATCCTCTTTAATTTCATTAGTTTTTAATCGCTTATTTTTTTCAATTGCTCTGTAAGATATTCCAAAAATAACCGTACAAACCACAAGTGAAACATGCAAAAAAGATTTCTTTTTCATCATTTCCTCCTTAAAATCAACCATACGAATGATCTCTTACACCTATTTTAGTTTAACTTATTTTTCGCGAGAAAAACAGTTGCTAAATTAGTAAACTATTTTAGCAACTGTTTTTTTTGGTTCTTCATTTTCTGGCGTTGATAAGGAAATTTCCTCCGGATTACGGGATAGCTTGCGGAAAGCCATGGGACCATTTTGAGCCGAAGAACGCGTCTCAAAACTTGCAAGCGTCAAATGTTGCAGAACTTTTTTTTCAGTACTCTTACTTTGTAAACTGGATAGCGTTGTCTCCGATATCAAAACGATAGAACGTATGCGCTATTTGATTATTCGTTAAGTAATAGTAAGCCTTGTCTTGAGCTTCTTGTAACGTTGAACCTTGTGCTGCAACAAGAAAAATACGCCCTCCATCAGAAACGAGACTGCCTTTATCTTTCTTCATACCCGCATTATAAATCGTGCAATCCGAATCTGTTGCAGTCAACTGTGGTAACGGGATATCTTTTACCGTATTCTCAGGGTAACCTTCAGCTGCAACAACAACACCCAATGTGTAGCGGTCCGTATGCATTTTGATAACCGGATCTTTTCCATTCAGGATATCATCGATTATTTGTACAAAATCAGAATCCAACTGGTTCAAAATGACTTGGGTTTCAGGATCTCCAAAGCGAGCATTAAACTCGATAACCCTCAGTCCATTTTTCGTCATCATCAATCCAGCATAGATGACCCCTTTGAAAGGACGTGATTCAGCAACCATCGCATTCACAGTTGGTTTTATGACCGTCTCCAAAACTTCTTGAATCACAGCTTGGGAAACTTGCGGAACCGGAGAATAAGCACCCATACCACCCGTATTCGGTCCTTTATCTCCATCATAGGCCCGTTTATGATCTTGGGCAACACCAGCATAATAATAATTTGATCCATTTACAAGCGCAAATAAAGAAAATTCTTCACCCTCGAGGTATTCTTCAATCACGACTTTAGGTTTGCCTGCTGCGTACTTCCCTTTCACTAACATCTCACTTAAAGCATTCGTTGCTTCAGTTAGAGTCATCGCAACGACTACACCTTTTCCGGCTGCTAAACCATCTGCTTTGATGACAATAGGTACGCCACGTTTTTCCACATAAGCTAAAGCCGCGTCATACTCTTCAAATACCTCATACATCGCGGTTGGAATAGCATATTTTTCCATCAATTCTTTTGCAAATTGTTTTGAACATTCTAAGTCTGCTGCTTTTTTACTTGGTCCAAAGACCTTTAATCCAGCTCTATCGAATACATCTACCAGCCCTTCAAATAAAGCTATTTCCGGTCCAATAAACGTCCAAGTAATTTTTTCTGATTTCGCAAAATGAATCAGTGCTTGGTGATCGTTTTCTGCGATATCAACCAATTGGATGCCATCATTTTCCATCCCAATATTTCCTTTAGCACAA
Organism: Carnobacterium viridans; assembly: GCF_900102725.1. Classification (NCBI taxonomy): domain Bacteria; kingdom Bacillati; phylum Bacillota; class Bacilli; order Lactobacillales; family Carnobacteriaceae; genus Carnobacterium; species Carnobacterium viridans. The sequence goes on from NZ_FNJW01000008.1 coordinate 1,386,931, forward strand.
TAAACAGTTTCCACTAATGGGCTTTCTGCAAATTTTTTTGCGATGGCATGCTCACGGCCGCCACTACCAATAACAAGAAGTTTCATCTATGAAATCCTCCAATTTTTTTATTAGATTAGACATTTTCTGCTGTAGTTCGGATTTGTTCAGTAATGTTTTGCAATCTAGTTGATTTTTAATGTCTAAAGTGACGCACATTTGTTTTTAGCATGGTTATTCCGTATCTATTCGCCATTTCAATAGACTCTTTATCTTTGATGCTTCCACCTGGTTGAATGATTGCCTTGATGCCATGTTGTGCTGCGTATTCCACACTATCATTCATAGGAAAGAAAGCATCACTAGCCAGTACAGCACCTTCTATAGCATTACTTGCTTCAGCCTGCTCGATTGCAATCTTTACGGCTCCGATGCGGTTCATTTGACCAGCCCCAATTCCAACGGTCTGTTCGCTAGTTGCTAGAACGATAGCATTGCTCTTAACATGTTTAACTATTTTCCATGCAAAGTCCATAGCATTCATTTCGTCTTCGGTTGGTTTACGGTCTGTCAGTACTTCCCAGTTAACTGCTGTATCTTCAGCACTGATATCTTGTGTTTGTTCTAATATACCGCCCAACACAGAAACAACTTCTTTGCCGCCTACTTTTGCAGTTGAAAAATCCAAGGTCATAATCCGAATATTTTTTTTCTTCGATAAAATAGCTAATGCTTCTTTTGTATAACTTGGCGCGAGAACGATTTCTAAGAACATACTGTTCAGCTTTTCTGCTGTCACAGTATCCAATTGGCGGTTAGCAACTACGATTCCTCCAAAAATTGAGACTGGATCAGCTGCGTAACAGCGATCAAAAGCCTCTTCAATCGTTTCAGCAATGCCCACTCCACATGGATTCATGTGCTTGACAGCAACTACTGCCGGTTCATCAAATTCACGTATGATACGAATAGCAGCGTCTGCGTCTTTAATGTTATTGTATGACAATTCTTTTCCATGTAATTGAATCGCATTTGCAATCGAGAATGGGACAATAAGCGACTCTTGATAGAAGGTAGCGACTTGATGTCCATTTTCACCATAGCGTAGTTTTTGTTTCAAATCATAGGTCAACGTTAATTTTTCAGGTTCTTCTTCGCCAACATTAGTGGTCAAATAGTGCGCAATCAAGGCATCATAACTTGCGGTGTGGCGGAAGACTTTTGCAGCTAAAGCTTGGCGTGTTTTACTCGTTGTTGCTCCTTTTTCTTCCAACTCACTGATGACCTTACTATAATCAGCTGGATCCGTTAAAACAGTCACGCTTGCATAGTTTTTAGCCGCACTACGCAACATACTTGGACCACCAATATCAATATTTTCAATGGCTTCTTCTAAAGCAACATCCTTTTTACTGATCGTTTCTTTGAATGGATAAAGATTTACCACTACAAAATCAATCGGTATGATGTTGTGCTTTTCCATTGCTGACATATGTTCAGGTAAATCACGTCTTCCCAATAAGCCCCCATGAATAAGAGGATGTAAGGTTTTGACACGACCATCCATCATTTCCGGAAATCCAGTCACGTCTTCAACAGAAATGGTCAAGATACCTGCATCTTCTAATACTTTTTTGGTTCCACCAGTTGAAATAATTTCAATACCCTTCGCCACTAAGGCTTGTGCGAATGGTACAATACCTGCTTTATCTGAAACGCTGATCAATGCTCTTGTCACTTTATGCCACTCCTCAATTTTTATTCACTCTTTTTAAAGGTTTTATTTTCAATCACTTTTTGAATGACCTGCGGAAAAAGACGGTGCTCTACTTGATGTATTCTGTCCTCCAGAGAGTCTAGTGTATCTTCAGGTAAAATAATTACCTTCTCTTGTGCGATAATTGGTCCAGTGTCTACCCCTGCATCAACAACGTGCACCGTCACACCAGTTTCCTTCTCATTTGCATCAAATGCGTCTTGAATGCTGCTTTTGCCAGGAAAAGATGGCAATAAAGACGGATGGATATTCAAAATACGATTTGCATATGCCCTTAGCAAGGTCGGTCCAATAATTCTCATATATCCTGCCAATACAATCAAATCCACCGCATGTAGTTCAAGCTGATTCAATAGTTCACGCTCATAAGCTGCTCGATTCTCATAGTTTCTCGGACTGAACACCTTAAAAGGAACACCTAATTTTTTTGCACGCTCTATAACATAGGCTTTCGGATTGTCGCAAAACAAGAAGCAAATAGTTGCATCGACTTGTTTTGAGGCAATCGCCTCTGCTATCGCTTGGAAATTAGAACCATTTCCTGAAGCATATACGGCTATTCTCATAGTTGCTTCTCTTTCAAAATGACTTTTCCCTCTGATTCCTTTGAAACTACCGAACCAATCACATATCCTTTTTCATTGTTCTCTTCAAGGATGCCTAATACTTCAGATACTTTTTCAGGAGCAACCGAAAGAACCATGCCGATTCCCATGTTGAATATTTCATACATATCAGCTTCTGGAATTTCACCAATTGTTTTCATCGTTTGAAAGATTGGCAACACTGGCCAGCTCCCTAACTGAATCTGAGCTTGCACGTTCTCAGGAAGCATCCGCGGAATATTCTCAATGAATCCACCCCCTGTGATATGGGCAACACTATGAAGCAAGTGTTTTTTTATCAATGGCAGTAAAGCATTCACGTAAATTTTTGTTGGCGTCAATAAAACATCGCCCAACTCTTGATTAGTTAATCCTGGCACTTTATCCGTTAATGTATACGCATGATCTTTAAAGAAAATTTTTCGTACTAATGAATAACCATTTGAATGGATTCCCGATGAAGGTAACCCAATTAAAACGTCTCCTTCTTTGACTAACGCAGCAGATAATAAAGCATCCTTTTCAGCAATACCAACCGTAAATCCAGCCAAATCAAAGTCTTCCGGATTATACATATCCGGCATTTCAGCTGTTTCACCACCAATCAAAGCCGCTCCCGATTGGACACACCCGTCTGCTACACCAGCTACAATTTGCTCGATTTTTTCAGGATGATTTTTCCCAACTGCAATATAATCTAAGAAGTAAAGGGGTTCTGCACCCTGCGCTACAATATCATTGACACACATCGCGACACAATCGATTCCAATTGTGTCCCATTTTCCAGATTCAATGGCCAACAGTAGTTTTGTCCCAACACCATCCGTCCCAGATATAAGAACGGGCTTTTTATAGTTGAGTTCGCCAAGATCAAAATGACCACCGAATCCACCGATTTCACCAAAAACACCCGGTCGTTTCGTACGGTTAACATGTTTTTTGATGCGTTCGACTGTTTCATAACCTGCTGTGACATCTACACCCGCTTTCGCATAGGCATTTCCCATTATTACACTCCTCTAAGATTTTCTTTTTGAATTTCAGTCATATTCTTTAGATAGTCTTCTTCATAGTCGTACAGACCTGCTGGATAATCTCCATTGAAGCTGTCCATGCATAATCCTGAATAAGGACTATCAAATTTCAATCCAATTGAATCAATTAAGCCTTTTTGGCTGAGAAATGACAAACTGTCTGCTCCGATATAATCACTTATTTCAGGAATTGTCATTCTTGCAGCTATCAATTCCGCTGACTTGGTGATATCAATCCCGTAAAAGCTTGGAAATATCAAAGGGGGAGAAGCAATCCGAACATGGACCTCTTTCGCTCCGGCTTCTTTCAATAACATGACAATTCGTTTGCTGGTTGTGCCTCGGACGATTGAGTCATCTACCATGACAACAACTTTTCCTTGCACGACTCCTTTGACGGCGGATAATTTCATTTTCGCACCCAATTCGCGCAGTTCTTGTGTCGGTTGAATAAACGTACGCCCTACGTATTGATTCTTAATAAGCCCCATTTCATAAGGGATACCACTCTCTTCAGCATAACCGCTAGCTGCGGATATTGATGAATTAGGAACACCAATAACGATATCGCCATTTACCATAGGAGATTCCAGCGCCAACCGTTTTCCCATTCTTTTGCGTGCCGTATGTACATTCACACCGGCTATGTTCGAATCTGGTCGAGCAAAATAGATATACTCCATTGCCGCGATAGAAATACTAGTATTTTCTGTGTATTTTTCAATCGTTAAGCCAGTGCTGTCAATAATTGCCAATTCTCCGGCATTAACATTACGGACAAACTCTGCGCCAATTGTATCGATCGCACACGTTTCACTTGCCATCACATAGGCACCATTTGGCAATTGTCCAATCACCAGTGGGCGTAAAGAGTTCGCATCAACGGCACCGAACATCTTTTCTTCTGTCATGAGGACATAAGTAAACCCACCTTTAACAAGGTTCAGGCTTTCCTTTATTTTATCGATCAATGTGTCTTTCTGGCTACGTCTAATGAGATGGATCAACACTTCCGTATCTGATGTCGAATGGAAAATTGCTCCATCTTCTTCCAGCTTACGTCGCAAGCTCTGGGCATTCACCAAGTTTCCATTGTGACAAATCGCGATATCTAAATTATAGAAATGATACAAGAAAGGTTGTACGTTTTCGATGCTGTTCTGGCCAGATGTAGAATAGCGCACGTGTCCGATAGCACGATCTCCTGACAATCGTTTAAGGTCGTCTCCATTTTTAAAGACTTCACTAATCAACCCAAGATTGCGATGAACCAATAGTTTCCCATTATCACAAGAAACGATTCCAGCACCTTCTTGTCCGCGATGCTGCAAACTATGCAATCCAAAATAAGTCAGTTGGCTAGCACTTGGATCACCCCAAATGCCAAATACCCCGCACTCTTCATTTAAGCTTTTTGTTTCAGCAAACATGGGATAGCCTCCTGCCATTTCATTTCTACTTCTTTTATAGCTAACGTAATTGTTTCATTTTCAGTAGTAATTTTCGCTAATCCGTTACTTTTCACTGTCCCAATTTCTGTTGCAGTCGATTTGGCTAGCGCTTTAAATGCAAGGACATTTTCAGGCTTCACTGTTAAAATAAAACGCGATTGGGTTTCACTGAATAACCATTTTTTATCCATCGCAACTGTTACATCAAATCCCAATGCCGTATCGAAGACGCTCTCCATTAAACCGACAGCCAATCCACCTTCTGCTAAATCATGAGCACTTTCTATCAATCCAGCTTGAATAGCTTTCAAAACAGTGTCTTGATTTTCTTTTTCAGTCGCTAAGTCGAAGTCCATTAATTTTCCTTCGATTTTGCCTAGTTCTAATTTTTGTAATTCGGAACCATTGAAATCCGCTTTTGTATCGCCAATAATAAAAATTCGATCATTGGCATTTTTGAATGCTTGGGTTGTGATATGCTTATTGTCTTCGATCAGACCGACCATGCCGATCAATGGTGTCGGATAAATAGCTTCACCATCCATTTCATTGTAGAGCGATACGTTACCCGAAATCACTGGAGTACCCAATAAACGACAAGCTTCTGATATGCCATCTGCAGAAGTGCTCAATTCCCAGAAAATTTCTGGTTTGTCAGGATTCCCGTAATTCAGACAATCTGTGATAGCCAACGGTTTTCCTCCACTAGCCACGATATTGCGAGCAGCCTCTGATACTGCCATCTGTCCACCGATTTCAGGATTTAGATAAATATAACGGCTATTACAATCAGTCGTCATCGCGATTGCTTTTTCAGTTCCACGTATGCGAATAACGGCAGCATCACTTCCTGGTCCCACAACTGTGCTCGTACGAACCATCGAATCATAGGTTTGATAAATGTTTTTCTTTGAAGCAAGCGTTGGTTGTTGCAACAACTTGACCAGCGTTTCCGAAGCTGACGTGAAAGTTGGCTGGTAGTCAGCCATTGCAGCAAACAATGCAATGCGTTCAGGCTCTTTCATTGGTTTAATGTACTCTGGTGCATCCTCCGCTAACGCATCAACTGGTACATTAGCCACTTCTTTTCCATCATGAAATAGACGGTACAAACCATCATCTGTGACTTCTCCGATAGCGACAGCTGCTAATTCATATTTTTCAAACAACTCAATAATTCGTTGTTCTTCACCTTTCTTGATACACAACAACATACGCTCTTGCGATTCAGAAAGCATGATTTCATAAGGAGTCATATGCGTTTCGCGTTGTGGAACATCATCTAGATTCAAAATCAACCCACTTCCCGCTTTTGAAGCCATTTCAGCACTGGAGGAAACCAACCCTGCAGCTCCCATATCCTGAATTCCAATCAATGCATCAGAATAATCATAAATGCATTCTAAACAAGCTTCCATCAATAGTTTTTCCATAAATGGATCTCCTACTTGAACAGCAGAACGTTGCGCTTCTTCTTCTTCTTTGAATTCAACAGATGCAAACGTCGCTCCATGAATACCATCACGTCCCGTTTTTGCGCCCACATACATAACCGTGTTTCCTATTCCTTTAGCTTGCCCTTTTTGGATATCTTTTTGGTCGATCAAGCCGACACACATCACATTCACCAAAGGGTTTCCTTTGTAACAAGGATCAAAAACTGTTTCTCCACCAACCGTTGGAATACCGATACAATTCCCGTAACCACTAACTCCAGCTACTACCTCTTCGAAAATGTATTTTGTGCGTTCGTTGTCTAACTCGCCGAAACGCAGAGAGTCAAGAATCGCGATTGGGCGAGCTCCCATACTAAAAATGTCGCGAATAATGCCTCCAACACCAGTCGCTGCTCCTTCATATGGCTCAACTGCAGATGGATGATTATGACTTTCCACCTTAAAGACCACCGCTTGGCCATCACCAATATCAACAATACCCGCACCTTCACCAGGGCCTTGCAACACTTGTGTCCCTGAAGTAGGAAATTTACGCAAAATCGCTTTTGAGTTCTTATAAGAGCAATGTTCGCTCCACATTACAGAGAACAGACCCGTCTCAGTGTAGTTCGGTAAACGATGCAAAATATCCTCATTGATGAGTGCGTACTCTTCTTCGGTCAATCCCCATTCACGATAGACTGCCATCTCTTTTATTTGTTCGGGTGTTGGTTCCAAAAAAACCATTATTGGCACAGCTCCTTCTGATAGTTTTTATACATAGACTGGAATAATTTTAATCCATCATCTGAACCCAGTAATGCTTCAACAGCGCGTTCAGGATGAGGCATCATACCCAGTACATTTCCTCGCTGATTGATAATGCCCGCTATATTTTCAATGCTTCCATTTGGGTTATCGTTCGCATACGTAAAAACAATTTGATGATTGTCCTTCAATTGCTGCAATGTTTCTTTATCACAATAGTAATTTCCTTCTCCATGTGCGATAGGTACCGTAATGGTTTCTCCTTTTTCATAACTCGATGTAAATGATGTATGTGTATTTTCTACTCTTAGATGTTGCTGCTTAGAAATGAATTTTAGTGAATCATTGCGGCGTAACGCTCCCGGTAATAAACCCGCTTCTGTCAAAATTTGAAATCCATTACACGCTCCAAAAACTGGCTTTCCTTCTTCAGCAAACCGAATCACTTCAGCCATAATAGCGGAAAATCGGGCAATAGATCCTGTGCGCAAGTAATCGCCATAAGAGAATCCTCCTGGGAGTAACACTGCATCGAACCCTTCCAAGCTGCTCTCATAGTGCTGAACATATTCCGCGTCTACCCCAAGACTATCTTTTACAGCTGTATACATGTCTAAGTCGCAATTGGATCCAGGAAAAACAATGATGGCAAATTTCATTACATTTCAACCTCCTGAATATCATAACGGTATGTTTCCATTACTACATTTGCTAAAAGTTTGTCACAGATTTCTTCAATTACGTGCTCGATATCTTTTTCAGTTTTAGAAACTTGAATTTCAAAGTACTTTCCAATCCGGATATTTTCGATTGACTCATATCCCATGCGATGAACTGCACCTTTGACTGCCTCCCCTTGTGGATCTAGAACGGAGTCTTTATAAGTGACATAAACGGTTACCTTATACACGATTGAAACGCCTCACTTTTCTTTTATGATTTATAGTAGTTGTTTTTTATTTGTCTGTATTTACACGAAAGGACGATTCGTTTATTCGCAAGTTGTTCAGACGTTCCAATACTTCTGTATAAACAGGAATGATATCTCCTAGATCACGACGATACAGATCTTTGTCCAAATGTTCTTTCGTATTTATATCCCATAAACGACAAGTATCTGGAGATATTTCATCAGCGAGGATGATTTTTCCATCCGCTGTTTTCCCAAATTCAATTTTAAAGTCAATTAACCGAATAGCGATTTTTTTGAACATTTCCACTAAGACAGCATTGATCTCTAATGCTTGTTTTTTTATTTCAATTATCTCTTCGTCATTCGCAACATTGAGCATCTTAACGTGTGAGTCATTGATAAATGGATCATCCAGCTTATCGTTTTTGTAATAAAATTCAAGAATAGGAAAAGGCAAATCGATTCCTTCTTCGATACCAAACCTTTTTGTAAAACTGCCGGCCGACGTGTTGCGCACAACGACTTCTAAAGGAATCATTTCAACTTCCCTAATTAATTGTTCGGTTTTTGACACTTCTTGGATATAATGGCTGGCAACTCCTTTTTCAGCTAAGTATGTGAATATCAAACCCGTGATCTGGTTATTCAGTTCTCCTTTCCCTTCAACGTTTTCCTTTTTAGCGCCATTTAACGAAGTTACTTGGTTTAAATACTCTGCTAAAAGAACTTTTTCTTGATTTGTCGCATACATTTTTTTAGCTTTCCCGGTATAGAGCAATTCTTTCTTTTCCATTATCTCGTCCTTTCTATTTACGAACATTAATTTTAACAACTCTTACATCATTCGTTTTAATTGTAGCATTCAACCTTTGTTTGTCAATGGAATATCCATTGTTTTTTCAAATGATGTCCTAACTAAATTAATCTTATTCCATACAAAAAGACCGTAAACAGTAGTTTCGGCCTTCTTGTATGAATTTATCCATTATTTACTTCGCGATGCATTCCAAATTCCGGTATCCCCTATTTCTATCAAGGTTTTTTCGATATCATTTGTCAAGATCGTGACGTGCCCGACTTTTCTATTGATCTGTAAGTTTTCTTTACCGTAGTAATGAAACGACCATTCTGCTTTTTTATCACGAAACACTAAACTTTTTTCCATGTGTTGCCCTAAAATATTGACCATAACAACACTTGAAAGCAAGCGCGCTTTTGGCATCGATAATCCAGCTACTGCTCGGATATGCGCATCAAATTGAGAAAGAGACATTGCTTCAATCGTATAATGTCCTGAATTGTGCGGTCGAGGTGCCAGTTCATTGACGAAAATGTCATCATCTTTTGTCAAAAATAATTCGATTCCTAACGTGCCAACTAATTGTAATGCATCAGCAATCTGTTGAGCCGTCTCTATGGCTTTTTCGCTCACTGCTGGAGAAATCCGTGCAGGTACAATGGATTCATGTAAAATATTAGCGACATGGATATTTTCAGAAACTGGAAAAATAGTCGTCTCACCTTTTCGATTGCGAACAATCATAACTGATAGTTCTTTCGAAAAAGGTACCCAGGCTTCAAGAATACAACTATGATCACCAATCAGCGCTGCTGCCGCTTCTTTATCCGCTTCTGATTTTAAAACAACTTGTCCTTTACCGTCATACCCAAAACGTGTTGTTTTCAAAACGCAAGGATAGCCAATTTTTTCAAGCGCAGTATTCAGTTGAACTATTTTTTCCACAACCTCGAAGGCTGCAATCGAAACTCCACTAGCTTCTAAAAACCGTTTTTCTTTGATTCGGTCTTGCGTAATAGCTATTACCTCGCTACCTTGTGGGATAGCGACTATTTCTTCCATCTCTCGTAGTGCATCTGCATCAATATTTTCAAATTCAAACGTTAGAACAGAAACTTTTCTCGCAAATTCACGTAAAGCTTCTTTGTCAGCATAATCAGCACAGATATTCCAATCAGACACTTGAGCTGCTGGACAATTTTCATTAGGATCCAAGATGCCAACAACAAAACCCATTTTTTTTGCTGATTGAGCCATCATTTTCCCTAATTGTCCGCCTCCAATAATTCCAATAGTCTCTCCTGGTTTGAGTGGTTTATACAAGATTCTCACTACTTTCTATTACATTTTTTTTAAGCCAATCACGTCTTGTTTCCAACTGTTTCGCTAACTTTTTATCTTCAATTGAAAGAATCTGAACTGCAAGAAGTCCTGCATTCACAGCTCCTGCTTTCCCAATCGCCACAGTAGCAACAGGTACACCCGCCGGCATCTGTACAATAGACAATAACGAATCCATGCCATTAAGCGCACGAGATTGTATCGGTACACCTATGACTGGCAATGTTGTTTTTGCTGCAATCATGCCCGGCAAATGAGCCGCACCTCCAGCTCCTGCAATAATTATTTTTTTTCCCAATTCTCTTGCTTGTTCAGCAAAACTAAACATCAAATCCGGCGTCCGATGGGCTGAGACCACCTTTTTTTCATACGCTATATCAAATTCATCTAAAATCGCACAACAGTCTTTCATCGTTTCCCAATCAGAAGTACTTCCCATAACAACAGAGACAATGGCATCCATTTATTTTCCTCCACTCTAATTTCTCACGTTCAATATAGCACAACGCTTTGAAGTTTTACAAACGTTTATTGAAACGATTTATTTTTCGTTCGTGATTAGAGTTGTTCTGATGCATTAAATTAGTTTTGTGATAATTTTTACTAGATTATAAGCAACCCTTTTTTATGTATTGATTTTTTAGCGTTCGCATTCTTAGTCTTATCCGTACACAAAAAAATTCTTCATCAAATGGTGTTGGTTGGTTGATAGAAGAAAAAATTTCTTCTGGAATAGATGGGTTTGCTTGTGGAGAGCCATGGGAACGTCTGAAGCCTGTAGTCTTCAGAGCTTTCAAGCCTCAAATAAAGCTTAATCGCTGAAGCGTTAACGCTTTATAATTCGCATTGAATCCAATGCACGGCTACAAGCAAACCCTATTCCTCCAGAAATATTCTGTAACCAATTTAACTAAGCTATCAGGACTAAAGAGTATAGAGCCAAAAAAAGCCAAGGTCTGCTCACAGCATTCCTTAGCTTTTTTTGAATAACTCATGAAAAATAACTATCTCACTTCTGTACTCTCCCACTGAACGGCATCTTTTGAACGTACACGTAAAGCTTCGGAATTTCCATTTGCTTTTTCCACTGCATCTGCTACTCCATCAATAAGGCTTTTCGAAGTCACCGTTGCTCCTGAAATGACATCTACTTGCAACGTTTGCCCAGTAATAATCTCCTCTGGCAATCGCTTGAAAACGGTAGTTGCAACGGCATCTGGTTGCTCTTGTCCATCCAGTTCTATTGCCAAAATTTTAGTATCTGAGAAGGTTACTTTCATCAGGATACCACTTCCATCATGACCTTCAACAGACGCTTCATAGGTTCCCGGATTGAAAGTAATTTTTACATTTTGCAATTCTTTCAGCTGTTCATATTTTTGTTCTTCTGCTTGTACATCTCTAATCATAAAATCCATTACATCCCATAAAGGTTCAGGGACGTGCAACAGATTCTGTTCGCTGATGTCGGCAAAATCTTTAATTTCTTCATCTGATTTTGCTTTTTCAACCCAATTCGGTTCGACTAAAAAAGCTTTTCCTACTGCAACTAAATCATAGCCCGCTTTAAGTGTAGCTTCCGCATCAATGCGCTGACCAACTCCACCTACACCGATTAGAGCTATTTGAGCCAACTCTTCTGATTGCTGCTCAATGTACTTCTCGAGCAAGGGCTGACTGTCTTCTTTATTGATGATTGATGATCGGTTCCAGCTACCCATTGAAATATGAAAGTAATCTGGTTTTAGTTTAGCTAAACGATTCAATAAATACATCGTATCTTCAAAACGTATCCCTGGCTCTTCAATTTCTTCGGGAGAAAATCGGTAACCTACAATAAAGTGCTCTGCTTGTTGTTTCTTAACTTCTTCTTGTACAGCTCTCATCACTGCTTCCGGAAATTTAGCACGTGCTTCTCGGCTGCCTCCCCATTTATCTTCACGGCGGTTAGAATGCGGAGAAAAAAATTGTTGAATTAGGTACGTATTTGCGCCATGAATTTCGACTCCATCAAATCCAGCTTCAATCGCACGTCTGGTAGCATCTGCAAAGTTTTGAATCATTTTATCAATATCCACCGGCATCATTTGACGCGGTGTAACAGCTTCCGGTCGCAATGCTGAAACAGGGCTAGCTGAGATGGGCGTAGCTCCACCATTGAGTTCTGGAGCAGCCATACGTCCAGCATGATAAATTTGCAAAATAGCTTTAGATCCTTTTTCTTTAATAGCATTAGCTAGTTTACGCAGTTCTTTCACTTGAGAATCTTTATTGTTGCCTAAAGCTCCCGCAAATCCTCGACCTTTATCTTCCACAAACGAACTTTCAACAATGATTGCACCAACTTCTCCAGAACGATGAGCATAATAATCAATCATTTCTTGTGTGACCGTTCCATCAAAGTATGCTGCTTGAATAGTCATTGGTGCCATCATGATACGATTCTTTAGTCGTACTCCCGATTTCAGTTCCATTTCCTCGAATAATTTTTTTGACATGTTGGTAGTCCTTTCCAGCAATTTAATGTGCATATTTTTTTCTTCATTCATTTTTAGGTAGAACTTTACGAGTTGGAATAACAAATAATAATGCTACAGTTAAAGCAAGTGTCACTATCGCCAACACTACTTTAATGAGTTGAAATGGTGCAAAAAAAATTGAGATGCCCATCAGAATATAACTATTAACGAGTATTTTCCATTTTTTATTTTTAGGAATAGATTTCGTTTCAACGTAATCTGATACATATAGTTGATACAATTTAGTCTTTTTTAACCAATCATTAAACGTACTGGAGCTATGTGCAAAACAGTAGCCAGATAACAATAAGAATGGTGTCGTTGGCAGCACAGGTAGAATTGCGCCTGCTGAACCCAAAAGAAAAGAAAGAATCCCAACACTAATTAAAAAATGGCGTTTCATCTGCATCCTTCCTTTTCTTCAACTAAATGATAAGTGAATTTATTCCTGTCATTTTAGTTCCATTTTTCGCGGGCAAATGGATTTGGTTCAGTAGGATTGCTTAATTCCCCACGGCGATTCGGTTCATCGATTGTCTCAATAAAAGGTGTTCCATTTTGGACATATTCCATGAATCCAATATTTTTTCCTGTGCGATTGAAAACAGGAACATAAGAAACAAAAATTTTACGATCTCCATCTTTTCGTGTGAACCAATACGTTTCGCTTTTGCGTGTCCCATCTGCCAGTTCTCCAGCTAATTTACCAACAAATTCACGCACGTGAGGCGGATGACAATCAATAAAGTGGCTTCCTAAACTCGCCTGAGAACGATGAAACTCATGATGATCTTCATTAAAATATTGAAAGCGCAAATCCGGACCAACAAACGTAATTTCGACTGGTAGCGCATTCAAAACAGCTTCAATTTGTTCAATGGTCAGGGATCCTCCTCTAAATTGGATACGTGGTTCTAAATCTTCTAACTGCGGTGCAGCTTCAGGATCAATCTCACCTCTAGCTATACCTAAAGCGTAATCTAACGCTTCTTGTGCTCCGCGTGAAGAAAAAGTTGCGCCCGAAATCGTATCAATTTGAGAAGATTGACTGCGTAAAACATTTGCAATTATGTCTTCAATTGCTTCACCACCGATATCAGGAGTTTCTTTTCCTTGGTAGTCAATTTTTTCAATTTTGTTTTCACTTACGGTTACATTCAGATTAATTTCACCTTTATACCCATCTCCATTTCCACTGTAAGTTCCAGGTGTGAAATGATGTTCAATCTTTCCTGTTTCTTCATTAAATTCCCCATCAATAGGAGCTCGTTCGCCTCGTGCAACTCCTAAGGCATAATCCACAGCCCGCAAAGTCCCTTCTGAAGCATATGTCGCACCAGAAATTGTATCAACTTCTACTGATTGTCGTTTAATGATCTCTTCTACCATTTTCGCTACGGCTACACCACCTTTGTTAGGCGTTTCATTTTCAGTGTAATCAATGTTTACTATTTTTCCCTCATCTACTTTTACATCTACGGTGATATAATCATGGTACCCAGTTGCTCTTCCTTTGTACGTTCCCGTTTTAAGATTATTCATATGAACCTCCTTGATATTGTTATCAATTTCACAAATAGTTTTTACATTCCTAGTATAAGTAGAAAAATAATTAAAAAAATTGATTTAAATCAATTCTTTTAATTATTTTTAGAGAAAACCTCAACTAATTTTTAGAGTATGTTAAAATGCAAACATATGCATTGTATAGGCTTTTCAACTTTATAGATAGGTGGGTTAAAAAAATTAAACAGAAAATTATCAACCGAATGGGAACTCGAATCAGCCTTTCCATCGTGCATCCAGAGTCGGAAAAATTATTGGAAATAGCTAGCCACATGTTGGCAGACTATGAAGCTCGTTTCAGCGCTAACAATCCTAAAAGTGTTTTGATGATCGTGAACCAACAAGCAGGAATACAGCCTGTTCATGTCGATTCAGATTTATATGAATTAATTCAAGTCGGCAAGGAATATAGTTTGTCTTCTAACCTTGCGTTAAACATCACAATTGGACCACTCGTCAAACTATGGAAAATCGGATTCACTGGTGCGCGTTTACCTGATCAAAAAGAAATTGAAGAACGTATAAAACTAATTGATCCAACTGAAATTGAATTAGATGCGGATAAAAGAACCGTATACTTAACAAAAAAGGGTATGGAATTAGATCTTGGCGCCTTAGCAAAGGGGTATTTTGCCGATAAACTTAAACTTTTTTTCCAAAAAGAAGGCGTACAAAGCGGTATAGTGGATTTAGGCGGTAACGTATTGACTATTGGAAAAAATCCTAAATACAAAGATGGCTATTGGCGTGTAGGTATTCAAAAGCCTTCACTAGTTCGTGGAGATTTAATAGGAGCTGTACTGGTGAAAGACAAATCAGTGGTTACATCTGGCATTTATGAACGGTCACTTAAGGTAGGTGAAAAAGAATACCATCACATTTTTGATTCAACAACAGGCTACCCGATTGAAAATGAATTGGCCAGTGTAACCATCGTTTCGGATGAATCAATTGATGGAGAATTATGGACCACTTTGTTGTTTATGTTTAGTCCCGATGCGGCCATCCAATATATCGATAACACTCCCGGCATAGAAGCTCTTATTATCACAAAAGACAACGATGTAAAGATGACACGTGGTATCATGCCGTATGTTGTTTTATTTTAAGAAGCTATAAAGATGAGGCTAACCATTTAGTTTCTTGAGCGAGGATCGAGAATTTTCGAGGTATACCACCTTGTAGAAATGGCCTCACGAATTTTGATAAATAAAAAAGTATAAAAGCTTATCTTTAGTATAAAATATTCCGTACACTCTAAATACAGTATGGTATTATCTATATTAGTAGATCGTTCATCAAGTCATGATAGCCGTTAAAAAGCCTAACAACTCATTATTGAAAGGGGGTGAAAATGAAGTGTTAACCGCGATCTTAGAAAACTCACTGTACTTACAATTTGCTTTTACAGGCTGTATAGCTTTAGCCATTTTGACATTGCCGCTAAAAGATATCATCAGTGTCGGTTTTTACGACATCAGTGATTTTTTTGTCACAGGAATGATTGCTTTTTTCATTACATATGGGATTCTAGTGACCAATCTTATAACCGTATCTATCTGGTTATTTGTAGGTATCTTTTTTGTCGTAATGGTTGCCATTATGCTCATGAATATTCTTGTTATACTGCCTTTTAAAAGCCGTGCTGAAAATTCAACTATTACATCGATTCATGAATTAGAAGGCAAAGAAGCGAAGGTATCCATCCCAATTACACTCAACGGAACAGGCGAAGTGATCGTATCTACTGGTTTTACACGAGTGAATAAAATGGCTAAAATCTATGACAATACCGATAATATAACCGAGATTCCTAAAAATGAAAATGTATTGATCATGGATGTCAGCAACAACATTCTTTATGTTCTTCCTTACACAAACAGCATTAAAGCTATTGGCAAACCAACGCCAACATGGAATAAGAAACAAAAAAAATAACTCCACCCTCAAAAAGCAGATACGAGAAAGTAGGAATGTATAAATGAATTCAACATTATTTGCAACCATTGGCGCTATCGTCATCGCAGTCGTTTTACTCGTCGCATTGGTCAGTCGTTACCGTACAGCCTCACCTGCAGAAGCCCTAATTATCAGTGGTACAGCATTAGGTGATAAAAATGTTTATGTTGATCCCAATACGGGCAATAAAATGAAAATCGTTAGCGGAGGCGGGACATTCGTTTGGCCAATTATTCAATCGGTTCACAAGTTATCACTACTGTCGTCTAAATTAGACGTTCGTACACCCGAAGTGTATACCGAGGAAGGTGTTCCAGTCGCAGTTGACGGAACCGTTATTATTAAAATCGGATCTACATCAGAAGACATCGCAACAGCTGCTGAACAATATCTTGGTAAATCAACAGAACAACTTGAAAGCGAAGCAAAAGAAGTCTTAGAAGGACATTTACGTTCAATTCTAGGTCGCATGACTGTTGAAGATATTTATCAAAACCGTGATAAATTCAACCAAAATGTTCAAGATGAAGCATCTGGTGATTTAGCTAAAATGGGACTAGTTATTTTATCTTTTACAGTAAAAGAAGTAACGGACAGAAACGGTTACCTAGATTCATTAGGCCAAGGACGTATTGCTGAAGTGAAACGAGATGCAGATATCAAAACAGCAAATGCAGATAAAGAAACACGTATTCAACGTGCACTAGCTGAGCAACTCTCTCAAGAATCTGAATTGCAACGACAAACAGAAATTGCCGAAGCTGAAAAAGTGAAAAGCCTTCGCATATCTGAATACGGAAGAGAACAAAATATCGCAAAAGCCGAAGCTGAAAGTGCATATGACTTAAAGAAAGCTGAATTAAAGAAAAAAGTTATCATCGAAGAAGGTAACGCTCAAATTATTGAACGTGAAAAACAAATCGAGTTGCAAGAAAAAGAAACCATTAAACAAGAACGCGAATACGACGCAACTGTCCGTAAGAAAGCTGATGCTGAACGTTACTCTGTTGAGCAACGCGCGGAAGCCGATAAAAATAAAGCTATTGCAGAATCTGAAGCGAGAGCCAAAGAAATTGAATTAAACGGTATGGCTCAAGCCGAAAGTATTCGTTTGATCGGTAAAGCTGAAGCAGATAGCAAGACAGCCTGGGCTGAAGCTTTGAAACAATATGGCGATGAAGCTATTGCAACCTTACTGATTGAAGCTTATCCTGCAATTATTCGTGCTGCTGCTGAACCATTGAGTAACATTGACAAAATTACAGTTGTCGACAGCGGAAACGGAAATGGTGCATCAGCTATTACCAAAACAGCCCTAAACACACTGGCCGCTTCTCAAGAAGCATTTAAAGACGCAACAGGCTTAGACATCAACAATTTAATCAGTTCATTTGCTGGAACAAAGAATGTGGGTCGTCAAATCAGCAATTTAAATGACACCCTCACTCAAACACCTGTCGTGGCTGAAGAACCAATTATCACAAACGACTCAAAATAATCATTTAACTATTTATCAATGCACGGCTAGGAGCTTTGTGACGGTTCGATTCCGCCTCGTGTATTATAATTAAATCAAAGAAGTTCCAAAAAAGCAGCTAATCAGGGCTCTATACTTTTTAGTGTTGATAGCTTAGTTAAATTAGTTACAGGATATTTCTGGCGGAATAGGGTTTGTTTGTAGTTTGCATTGAATTCAATGCGAATGACAAAGCGTTGGCACTTCAGTGTTCCATTTGCTTCATTAAATAGTTTCTTTTTTTCTACAAAGACATCTCTTTTTCAATTTCAATAAATGTGATATCGGATTTTTCTTGATAGTCTTCAAGATAAAATGGTTGAATAGTGTTATTATCGTGGCACTTGATAAAGTATGCTTTTTTTTGGGTATCCATTATCGATGTATATAACGTTTCATCTTTGTGACCTTTTTCAAGATCTACTACCGCTCCTGTTGGGATATCGGCTTGCGATAAGATACGAAACCCTTGTAAGATAGCAGCTTGACGTTCTAAATCTTTAGGTGTACTGGCTACAAAAAAAGCAGAACGTACAAAACGCGATGGAGGCGTAAAATCACCTGGAAGACCGACTGCTCCACTCCCTTCCCCAAACTTTGAAACTACAGTACCATTGAAGTCTCTGTTTTCAATATTTTCTGGTCTGATATTCAAGTAATTCTTCAAGTTGGTTTCATGCCAATGGAACTCGGGAGCATTCGTCAAAACACCATAAGGATTATCATAAGGAATTAAATGTCCATTTTTTGGCTCTAAAACAATTTTTCCGCCTTTAGAATCCATAAAGAAGAAGTGGTTGTTCGTTGCTTGCTGTCCCCCTTCTTCATACTTTTCCAGTAAAATAAGCTTTTCAGCTTCTTCTCTTACTTCAGCGACATTTTTACATCTACTCAGCAAATAATCAAAAGCTGTTGATGTAATGAGATTTATTTTTCCTTCTACAGCTTTTTTCGCAAAGGAAGCATTTCCAGGAAACAAGTTACTAGAACCCATCAGCCCCATCTCATTAATTCCATCTCCTAAAGAAGCAATGTTAAAAAAACCAGTTCCTATAGTTGCATATTTTGTAGAAAATTCTCTACCTTTTACTTTAAGAAATTCTTTATTGTCTTTTGGGATATAAAGAATTTTATTATCTAGTTTTACGCTAACTTCTAAAGTCCTTCCAAAAATTATTCCATCTTGATAAGAAAATCCAATTGTTGTACACATCGTGTTTGTCTCCTTTTTATTAAATAGTTGGTTAACCTCATTTTTGAAAATGCAAAAAAATTTTCCATTTTATGTTAGGGGGTAGAT
Source organism: Carnobacterium viridans (assembly GCF_900102725.1). Taxonomy (NCBI): domain Bacteria; kingdom Bacillati; phylum Bacillota; class Bacilli; order Lactobacillales; family Carnobacteriaceae; genus Carnobacterium; species Carnobacterium viridans. Next base: position 1,405,894 of record NZ_FNJW01000008.1, read on the forward strand.
CAAAACTATTTTGTTAAGAGAAGTATTTCAATTTATCCTTAGAAAATTCTTCAAATGTGCGAGGCTTTCTACGAGTTAATTCATAAAAATGATTAGTCATTTCTTTAGCTGTCCCCATTCTTGTCATAAAATATAACGCTACTGTCACGTCAACATAAGCTTTGTCTAAACCTCTTTTTTTAATGTAATAATTTCTATATTTTAAATAGACAGGTTCAACCTGATTTCCAAATAGATCTCTTAGTTTCTAAATATTGGTACCTGCAGCTACTACTGGTTCATTAAGTTTCACTAATTCTCTTATTACATATCTTCCACCATTACCTGATGCACCGGTTACTAATACCTTCATCATTCTTACTCCTCACTTAATAGCTCATTGGCTTCTTGTAGCAATTGAATAAATAAACTGAATTTTTGATACCCCATTTTTTCTTCAAGAAAATCCATGGTTCCAAGGTATTCTTTAGCTGTAGATTCAAGCAGTTCATGGCCTTTATCAGTAATTTTTACCGTATAACTTCTTTTGTCTATTTCAGAGGGTACTTTAACTAAACAAGTTTTTTAATTAGTGTATTAACCATATCAGTAACAGAAGGTTTTGCTATTCCCAAGAAAGTACTTATCATAAGCGGTGTCACTTTATCTTCAGTTTTTTGCACATATATTAATGCACCCATCTCACTGGCTTTATAGGTATAGCCCTTTTTTTATTCATCTGGAGAAGGCAAAATCTTGAAACAACATCCCTACTATCCAATATACCTTCTTTCATAAATACACCTCAATATAGTTAGTCTGACTAACTATATCTTATCGAACACAAAAATTTTTGTCCATTCATGATGACCGAATTCCAAATAGTAAAGGTTACTCGAATCGATTTGATACTACGCCACAAGAAATTAATCGAGCTGAACGGTCTATTCAATTAGACTCTCAAAAGAAACAGAAGAATTAGTAAAAGTTTTTTCTGACTATGTAAATGAAGAAAAACTAAAAAAATTCAAAAATAGAGAACGGATTTATAACCTATCCTCTATTTTTGAACTATTTAAAATTTGAAAAATATTTTTTTAAGCCACTGCTATTATCTACTTTTCATTAACAAACCAATGGCTTGTTGGATACTCTCTTCTCCAGTACTTCCTTCTTCTATACTTTCCTGCACACATTCCACTAAATTTTCAGCAACAATCAAACTGATAGCACGATCAAGACTGGCACGCACAGCTGATAGTTGAGTAACTATAGCTGCACAATCTCTTCCTTCTTCAATCATATTTAGTACCCCATGAAGTTGGCCATCAGACCGTTTTAATCGATTCACAATTTTCACATTGTATTCCATTAAATCACTTCTCCTCTCCAAGCAGAAATACCGCCCATAACATTCGTTACTTTGTATCCTTCTTTTGCTAGCTGCTGACAAGCCATTGCAGAACGAGCTCCTGAGTGGCACATCACATAATAATCCTGTTCTTTATTTAACTTTTCTTTTCCATTTGATAAATCACTTAAAGGTACATGAACAGCACCATCTACATGTTTAGATTCCCATTCATCGATTTCTCGTACATCGACTAATGAAAGTGTTTCTTTTCTCCATTTTTGTTCAAACTCTGGCATTGATATTGAATGATACATTATTTTACCACCTTTTCTGATCTGACTGTTGAATAAAGAGCAAATGCTCCATCTAAATTTTTAGCCGTATATCCATTTTGTTTTAATATCCGTTCAGCGATATAGCTACGTAACCCACTGTGACAACTTACAATAATTGGTTGCTCTTTAGGTACTTCTAACAAGCGCTCACGTAACTGATCAAGAGGAATATTCATGGCCCCACTTAAGCGACCATTTTTTTCAAGTTCTCCTTCATTACGTACATCAAGCAATAAATAGCCTTCTCTTTGTTTCTCTTCTAGTTCATGCCACTGAATTGACTCGCTAATTCCTTCAATAATATTTAAAGCAGCATACCCCGCCATATTTACAGGATCTTTTGCGGATCCAAATGGTGGTGCATAAGTAAATTCTAATTCCGGCAAATCTTGAACAGTCATACCTGCTTTGATAGCCGTTGCAATGATATCGATGCGTTTGTCTACTCCATCTTCACCAATAGCTTGGGCACCATAAATTTTTCCATTTTCAGGATTAAACAGTACTTTTAATAAAATCGTACCAGCATTTGGATAGTACCCTGCATGGCTTTTTCCTTGAATATGAACAATTTCAAATGTTTCATTTGCTGATTTTAATTGTCTTTCATTTAATCCAGTGGATGCTGCTACTTGGTTAAATACACGAACAATTGCGGTACCAATACTACCTTTGTTTTTTCGAGACAATCCACTAATAACATCTGCAACTTGTCTGCCTTGACGATTAGCTGGAGCAGCTAAAGCAATCATCGTATCTTCCCCATTGATTTGTTGTTTCACTACGATAGCATCTCCAACAGCGTAAATATCTTTTTGACTTGTTTCATAGTTCTCATCTACTAATATACCACCACGTACACCAGTTTCAACACCCGCAGTTAAAGCCACAGTTGTTTCAGGCTTAACCCCTACTGACATTAATGTTATATCGCTTTCTAAGCGTTCCCCATTTTCAAGCACAACCACTTTTCCTTCTTCTTCAAAAGCTTCAGCAGCCAATCCTGTATATAATTTAACACCATTCGCCTTTAATTCTTTAGTGATGTAAGCAGCCATTTCTTCATCCAAAGGTGGCAAAACTTGTGGTGCTTTTTCAATAATTGTAACATCTAGTCCACGATGAACCAAACTTTCAGCCATCTCTAAACCGATAAATCCAGCTCCGATGACTACAGCTTTTTTAGGATGGTGAGTGTCCATGAAAGCAGTAATTCCATCTACATCCGGAACAGAACGCAATGTAAAAATGTTCTTAGCTTCTTCTAGCCCCTTAGCTGGTGGGGTAAACGCTTTAGCTCCAGGAGAAAGAATCAATTTATCATAAGTTAACGTATACTCTTCTTCAACTGTTCGAACAGTTACTTCTTTTAGAGAAGCATCTATGGATACTGCCTCACTATCAGGACGTACATCTAGTTCAAAACGTGCTCGCAAAGCTTCTGGCGTTTGTACCAATAAACTGCTGCGTTCTTCAATTTCACCAGCCACATAATATGGCAGACCACAGTTAGCAAATGATACATAAGGTCCCTTTTCCAATACGATGATTTCTGCATTTTCGTTTAAACGTCTTAAACGAGTAGCTGCTGACATTCCACCAGCTACTCCTCCTATAATCACAATTTTCATTATAATTTTCCTCCCCTTTTAGTTCCAGTCCAAGATGACATACCACCACGAACATTCACTACATCATATCCTTGTTTCATTAAAAGTTTTGAAGCTTTTTTACTGCGCATACCTGATTGACAAATCACATACGTTTTACCTACAGGGGTATAACTAGCGATCTTGCCTAATGGGACATTTTTAGCTCCAGGAATATGGCCTCCTTGAAATTCATGAGTTTCACGTACATCTATGATGACTGGCTTTTCTGCTAAATTTTTCTCTAGTTCGCTGGTTGAGATGGACGGTACTGTTTTAAAAAACATTTTTATTCCTCCTTATTCTTATTTATCTTCTATTTTCTTTATTAAATAGTCTTTTAATACTTCTTTAGGCTTGTAACCAACAATTCTCTCTAGCGGTTGACCGTTTTGATATAAAACCATCTTTGGAATACTTCTAATACCTAATTGATTAGCAATTATTTCATTTTCGTCAATATTTAATTTAGCTATTTTAACTTTTGGTGCTAATTCTTCTTCTAACTCTTCTAAAACAGGTCCTAACATCTTACACGGTCCACACCATGGTGCCAAAAATTCCACAAGCGTTATTCCTTTTTGTACCTCTGATAGTAAAGTTGAATCTGTTACTTTTATAGTCATAGTTATTTTTCCTTTCTTATAGAAATTTACTTTGTATTCCTTTTAAGTGAGAATTTATTGGGAACAGGATCGTAACCGCCCCTGACAAATGGATGGCAACGTAAAATACGTGATACTCCCATTAATGTTCCTTTTGCTGATCCATGTTTTTCTATCGCTTCAATAGTATATTCAGAACATGTAGGATAATATCGACAGCTAGGCGGAAATAAAGATGAGATTCCTTTTTGATATCCTTTAATACTTGATATAAACAATTTTCTCAAATTAATACCCCCATCCGTATACATAATATACCCCCTCCAGTATATTATGTAAAGAGTTTTTTTGAAAAAAGTCTTAAATAGAATGTGAATTTCCCCAATCCATCTCAATCGATTACTGTAAAAAATGGTGAGTAACCTTTGTATAGTTAGAAAATTTAAAAATTGATTTAAAGATATAGTCTATAATACAAAGTACAAATAAAAAGAAAATAACCGGATAGAAACATTGTTAATAAATCAACGTTCTCATCCGGTTACTTTGATAATCCGACCAAAATTAACGTTTGTTTTCATAACGATAGGAAAGATATTTTATTTGTATCAGAATAAAATTGTTTTGAAAAAACATTTATTGTTTTTTTCATTTTCGTTTAGTTTAATGATATTCTTTGTTTTTTCTGTATTTAATTCTTGATTAAGGTCCTTATCAAACACGCGATATTTAACTTTTTCTTTTAATCATTCATCAGCAGTCTTTTCTTCTTTTCTTTCGGTAGTTTGTTTAATAATCAAATCTATTTGATCAATCAACCTCCCAGAAGTTTTTTTTACTTCTGATAAAGAGTTTATTTTATCTTCAACTTTTTCTGAATTATTCGTCCAATTAGAAATAGAAATACCTTCTTCGCTACTAAAGCAATCATCAACTAAGAGATTGTTTAAAATTTGCAAACTACGCTGAAGCTTATTTTTTAGCTTTATGTCCTTTAAATTCAACGCTAATTCATTCTCGTGCAATGTTTCCAATAACTATTCATGAAATGTATTAGATGAGTTCTCCATGTTGTACAACTCCATTAGATTCTGTTTCTAAAAGTAAATAATAACCTTCTTCATTGCTTATATTTTCTTTCAAATCTTTAAATAATGCCTACTGAACAATTGGGCTAATTTGAAATGGAGAAAAGTTCAATAGAACTAAACAGCTTTTTTTCCGATTTTTCAGTTGTCCAAAAAAAGAGCGCAAGCGATTGCGATTAATGTTATCTACATTCATCGCAATGACGGATAAGGCAATCGTAGTCAAGGTAGTTTCGCGGAGTTTGGTGCGGATATTTTCCATACCGAAACAACGCTTCAGTAAACTGAAGCCGCGCTCAACTTCTACACGATCTGCATTATCGCGATATTCGATTTCTTTGTCTCTGGTTTGGTCTTTCTTTGGACGACCAAGTGATGGTCCGGCTAGGCGAATGCCTCGTATTTTGCAGTAAGACCTGTTTTCTCGATTTCGATAGATCTTGTCGGCAAGAACCCGCTCAGGATAACGTCCGTTTCGATCGTAGAAACGGCGGACAGCTTGAACCAACACAGAAGCTTCATTGTAGGCATCAAAACTGGTCTTTTCAATCCGTGCCATCCCATTTGAATCGATACTCAGATCTAACTTCGCGCCGAATTCAACTTTTGCTTTGGCTTTCCCTCGAACAATAGGTCGCAGCCATGGTTGAGAAAAGCTGACAATCCGGTCTTTTACGGAATGCGTCTTTTTATCGAACATTTCCTTCTGCTGGTCATAGATACGACAAATAACTTCGAATGTTTTTTGTTGTTTCTCGTTCAGTTTGATTCCATGCTCGAGATAGCCTTTGATGTAATCGATATCTCGGCGCACATATCCAAGCAGCTTCCGTATTTTAGGGCGCAACCATTTGGCTGACTTTCTTTTGCGGCGAACAATTGACAAATAGTCTTTTCTAGCTTTCTTGCGATACATACGAGGCTTAGAGAATCCGTTGGTTTCACAAATGTCGTCTACCATCTTTTCTGCATGCGTACGTGCTTCATTGAGCAGTTCTGTATCCGTAGGATACTTGATTTTTTGAGGTGCACAAGTTGCATCTAAGATCAATGTTCCGGCATTCCCTGAATCATTCGAATCTGTATCGTCATCAGTGTCGTTATCGTTATCTTGATTTTCTTTGTCTTTGGCTAAGGCGTACTCAGTAATTTTTTCATTGATCTCGGTCAGTGTAACAGCGTCCAAGCGTTTGCGAAAATAAACCATCGTCGAAGAGTCGAATGGTTTTTCCTCTTGATAGCCGGGCAAGCCGATAAAGAATTGAAGATAAGGGTTTTCTTGGATCTGAAGGACAGTCTCTTCATCAGAATAACCGTATTCTATTTGAATCAAAAGGGCACCCAGAGCCATACGAAGCGGTTTGGCGACATTGCCTTTTTGATTGCGAAAGTTCTTGGCATAGCCTTTTTCCAGTTCAGCCCAAGGGATCCATTCCGCTTTTTCAATCCATCTATTTTTCGGGTTCATTTTTAGTCCCATTGGTTGGTTGAAGTCTTCGAAAGCGATTTGTGAATACGGTTGTGATTTATACATGTTTCTGTCCTCATTTCAGTAAAAGTGCAAGGTTTTGTTTAACATCCTATAAAAACCCTTGCATCTATTATATCAATCATTAGTTGTAAAAGGCAGCAGAATAAGCATAGTTTATTATTCAGTAGACATTAAATATATAGCTCTCTACCAGAATTTCTACTTCTTTTTTCTCTTCAGTAAGGTGAAAAAGAACTTTATTCCCTTTTAAAATTCTTAAAGCTAACGCTAAACGATCCGACATAATCATTCCACTTTTCTTGACTATTTTTCCTTAAGCATAAATAAAAGCTAGTTATAGGGCTAAATATATGCCTACAACTAGCTTTTATAATTTAGAAACTACTAATTTTAAATTAATCAGAGTTACAAGTACTTTGGTTAATGGAGATTATGTTTACTAATTATTAAAAGTATCTATAAAAAATTAATTATTTTTTTTTTTATTTCTTTTGACTCTGATAAGTTCAATTACAGTAAGCGCTATAGCGGTATATAATGCTCCGCCGATAAAGTCTTGATTTACTATATACTCTATTGAAATACCAATAAGACTAGAAAAAACCATTATTAGTATAATATTAGCATACGGGTGCTTTTCTGCAAAAATTTTATAATTATCAAACACATACTCACCTCTAATTTATAAATCTACTTCGTTTTATATTTTGTTGCAACATGTTTCCCTGCTGCATTATACCCTTTACTCATATAAAACTCTACCCAACCATTTCCACTTGTATCCCATTTTTTTGCAACTGCTTTTCCTGGAGTACTTCCTAATTTAGTCCATTGTGCTGAGTTCAATAATGCTGATACAATATATACTGGTAGTCCAATTGTTCCAGCTACAGCCCCTATCCCTGTATAGAAAGCAGTGTTGATCGCACCTGATAGAACGCCTCTACTAATTGATATATGAGTATACCCCCAAGCTCCCCATTTAGAAACGCTAGTGCTTCCAGCTACAGCTCTTGCTATTTCAATATTTTCCTCATAAACTACAATAACTGGACCGTCTTCCTCATATTCAATTGTATATTTTTGAGAATCAGTAGCATCATCAGAATTTTCTTCACTTTCAGTTATAACTGGTTCTTCTTCTGTAGCTATTTCATCCTCTTGAATATCATTCTCTAAAACAATTTCCTCGTTAGAATTAAATTCACTATTTTCGCCATCAGAAAATCCAGCAGCACTTACGTATGTAGGTAACCCATAACTAGCTAACATGCTTCCTGCTAATAAACTAAGTACAATTTTTTTCATTTTATTTCCCTCCTATTTTGTAAAAAAGTTATTATTTCGCTATTAGATTATCAACTTAGTACTACACCCTCCTTTTGCTTTTGTAACTTTATTATGTCTACATTTAGCTATGAATAATAGCACGTATTGGTTTACATCTTAGCAACCATTAGGTGCTAACAGAGTAATAAGGTGTTTTTAATCTACTAAATCAGACTTTCGAAGGAAATAATAACCTAAAATTATTAAAGCGTATCCAAAAGATATATTTTGAGTGAACACAGCCAAAATAGCTCCACTAAAAATAATGATAGACAAAAATTGATAACAGTTTCTTTTGGTTAATTTTTTCATTATGGTATCTCCCATAGCCATTCTCCTAACCTAGTAGTTCATAATCAAATTATCTATCGAATCTTACGAAACAAACAGAACGCAACAGTTTACATAGTAGCAACCATTAGGTGCTAAAAGGCAACTAATAGCTTATAGTCAATGATCTTTACTTTCGGTATGATAGAACAAAGAATGATAGAAGGAGGAATAATTATGGCCTTAGGAGAACGATTGAAGGCAAGTAGAGTTAATAAGGGATATTCGCAAGGAGATGTAGCAGACCATTTAAATATATCAAGACAATCCATTTCAAAATGGGAAAATGGCAATAGTTATCCTGATTTAGATAATTTAGTAAAATTAAGTACGTATTACGAAGTTTCGATAGACGAATTATTGAAAGAAAATCAAGAACTTAAAAAAAAAATAGAACAAAATGAAGTTAAAATAGAAGAAAATGTTCAAAAATTAAATTTCATTCAGGGAACAAGCGAAAAGGATGAGGGCTTAATTTTGTTAGTTCTTTCTTTTTTGGGCTTCTTAATTACTCCTTTAGGCTTAATCACCTCGCCCTTATTAATTGTTAGAAATAAACAAACAAATACACTATATAAGTTTGTTTACATAGCGTGTATTTGTTGTATTGCTTACAATTTATTTATAGGGTATGGAATTTTAAGTGATATTTTTGGTTGGGGAACCACCACTGTTGAATATCTAGGTGAATAGTCCTTAATAGGTTATAAAATACTGTTTTAGCATAACTAATAAAAATAATTTAGAAACATATTACGATTTAAGATTTGAATTCACCTATTAAGTAAAGTTAATACTAATGCTATGACGAATAGTAAAATGTTTATATATCGAATAATTAAATAATATTTAGGTAACGATTTATGATTCTCTTTTAATTCAATAATACTTGTAGTTATGGCAATCAAAAGAATACCAATATTCCCTTCTATATGTTCAGGATAAAAAATAAAACCCGTAAATGCTGCTATAAATATTAGTCCTAATAGGATAGTTTTCAGCTTATAATTAATGACTTTTTTATTTATATACATCACCTCTCAGTTAAATTTTAGTAAGTTAATCTACCAGTAAGCTATGTATGATTATCAAATTTATAGTTGTTTATGTTAAAAAATTAATTATCGTATAAATCAGTAAGATTGCACATATAATGACGACAACTATTTCAAGTACACTGTATATCTTAGGTATTCTTTTATAGTTCATCCAAATGTTATAACTAGTAGAAGGGATAGCTATTATAAGTAATATAATTCCTATAAGACCACCTTCAGCATGATCACCAGGGGAAATAATCAAGCCTATGAGAAAGATTGTAACCATTATAAGGAATGATTTAGCTCTTTTTTCTGATGTCATTAAATAACCTCTATTCATTTAGTTTGTACTATACCTTATCTATTTCTATAAATGTGAAGGAAGGAGTAAATTTTTTTAGTCCTCTAACTCTGATTTTCGCAGGAGATAATAACCTAGAATAATTAAAACATAGCCAAAAATAAGTTCTGTATTTAATACAGCCAAAATAGCCCCACAAAAAATAATAATCGATACAACCTGATAACAACTTCTTTTAGTTAGTTTTTTCATTATGATATCTCCCATAGTTAATCTCCTCACTGACTAATTCCTAATCTTATTATCTAGTTAATTTATTAAAACTAAAAGAACGCATTGGTTTACATAGTAGCAACCATTGGTTGCTACTATGTAAACTATTGCGTTATAGGCAATAAACCTTACTTTCAGTATGATAGTAATAAGTAAAGATGAGGAGGAGGATCATTGTTATTAGGCGAAAAATTAAAAAGCAGTCGAATCAAAAAAGGTTTTTCTCAGAACGATGTAGCCGAAGAGTTACATATTTCAAGACAATCCATTTCAAAATGGGAAAATGACATCAGCTATCCTGACTTAGACAACCTGGTTAAATTAAGTACCTATTATCAAGTTTCAACTGACCATTTATTAAAAGAGAAGCCCTAATAATAGATAGTCGGGACTGAAAATTAAAGGAGTAAAAATTAAAATGGAAAAAACTAAAGTAAGCCGATTAAAAGAAGGTTTTTTATATGCCTTACTTTTTATAGGATTCAATATAATAAAGAAACTTATTTTTGATTATGGAGAAACGAGTCAACTTTTCAATGAATTAAGCCACGCACCAAGGTATGTACTTGGAGTACTTATCCTTACTATTGTAGTAGTATGGCTGTTTATTGGTTTGCTAATTGGAGTAGTATTAATAGTTACCGATACCTTGAAAAGATAATTAGCCTAAACCAATCTAAAATAGCAGAAATAAATGCTACACTACTGTTAAATAAATTTAATAGGACATAGATTACCCCAATCACATTCTAAATTTTATTTAATTTAAGATTATATATTATAGGAGGTTTTTTTTTGAATAAAAAAATTTTTAAACAACCAGTTTTTTATCTAGCACTATTTAACTTTTTTATAGGTTTAATTTTTATTTTTCAAGATGGGATTCTTGCAAGAATAGCTAGTTATCTTTTCCAACTTAATTTTATATTTAGCATGTATATATTAAAAAATACTGAAAATAAAAAATGATTAAAGTTTGAGAGTGTAAAATATTTTGTGTAAATGAATAAAAACCATACAAAAAAGGAAGTCCCTTCTGTAGAATAAAGTTAACGACAACCAATTCACAGAAAAGAGGACTTCCCTATGAATGATTTTACTACAGAAATTGTACAAACACTAGTCACTAAAGGCGATTTAAATGGATTATTCCGTTCCCACTTAGAAAGAGCGATAAACACCCTCCTACGGACAGAATTAACAGCTTTCTTGGATTATGAAAAATATGACCGCACTGGTTTTAATTCAGGTAATTCGAGGAACGGATCTTATTTCCGATCAATCAAAACCGAATATGGTGAATTAACATTGGAGATACCTAGAGATCGAAATGGCGAGTTTAAACAACAAACTTTACCAGCATACAAAAGAACAAATGACACATTGGAAACTACCATTATCCATTTGTTCAAAAAAGGCGTTACGATGTCTGAAATCGCTGATTTAATTGAAAAAATGTATGGACATCACTATACTCCACAAACCATGTCAAACATGACTAAAGTGCTGACTGAAGAAGTAAATGCATTTAAAGCAAGAGCCTTAAATGATAAGTATGTCTCTATTTTTATGGACGCTACTTATATTCCATTAAAACGTCAAACCGTGTCCAAAGAAGCCATTTACATTGCCATTGGAATACGAGAAGATGGCACTAAAGAAGTACTAAGTTATGCAATTGCTCCGACTGAGTCAACACACGTTTGGAATGAGCTACTACAAGATATTAACTCCAGAGGGGTTCAAGATGTCTTGCTCTTTATTACAGATGGCTTAAAAGGTATGAAAGACACCATTCATAAAATTTATCCAAAAGCAAAATACCAACATTGTTGTATCCATGTGTCTCGTAATATTGCTCATAAAGTACGTGTCAAAGACCGAAAAGAAATCTGTGATGACTTTAAGACTGTTTATCAAGCCAATTCAAAGGAAGAAGCGAATACTTTCTTGTCCTGTATGGTTGAGAAGTGGCAGAAAACTTATCCTAAAGTGACGCAGTCACTCATAGAAAACCAAGATTTATTGACTTTCTATGAGTTTCCGCCTAGTATTCGCAGAACCATTTACTCAACCAATCTGATCGAGTCTTTCAATAAGCAAATCAAGAAATACAGCCGCAGAAAAGAACAGTTTCAAAATGAAGAATCATTAGAACGTTTCTTAGTATCCATCTTTGATACATACAATCAAAAATTTCTAAACAGAAGCCATAAAGGTTTCCAACAAGTAACCGATACATTAGCTTCAATGTTTACTAAGTAACAGATTATTTTGCAGAAGGACGATTTATTTACACAAAATTATTGACGCTCCCTCAGTATTAGGAACGACAATTGATAATTTATTTATTAATAATGAAATAATCAAAATATAGAATAACTTTTTTATAAGATACTTGAATACGAAAGAGAGAGATTAAAAAATCACTCTCTTTTTTTGTTAAAAATAATCGTGTATCAAGAAGTTTCTTGATACACGATTATTTTTAATTTAATGTATTAAAGGGGAGGAGCTAGTGCAAAAGTATGTTTTCTAAAAAAACTATCTCTTCGACAATAATTAAATAAAAGACATTCCCACTATTGGATAAATATTCTAGTAGTTTTGGGAGTTTTTTTCAAAAATCTATTTGTCTCAGTCCCTCTAGCATCATTATTTTATATGATTATTATTTTTTACAGTTTTAAATAAAGATGTACATTGTGTTTTTTTTGAGAGTGTAAAATATTTTGTGTAAATGAAAAAATCCATACAAAAAAGGAAGTCCCTTCTGTAGAATAAAGTTAACGACAACCAATTCACAGAAAAGAGGACTTCCCTATGAATGATTTTACTACAGAAATTGTGCAAACTCTAGTCACTAAAGGCGATTTAAATGAATTATTCCGTTCGCACTTAGAAAAAGCGATAAACACACTCCTACGGACTGAATTAACGGCTTTTTTAGATTACGAAAAATATGATCGCACTGGTTTTAATTCAGGTAATTCGAGAAACGGTTCTTACTTTCGATCAATCAAAACCGAATATGGTGAATTAACATTGGAAATACCTAGAGATCGTAATGGTGAGTTTAAACAACAAACTTTACCAGCCTACAAAAGAACAAACGATACATTGGAAACCACTATTATCCATTTATTCGAAAAAGGTGTTACGATGTCTGAAATTGCTGATTTAATCGAAAAAATGTATGGGCATCACTATACTCCACAAACCATGTCCAATATGACTAAAGTTCTGACTGAAGAAGTAAACGCCTTTAAATCCAGAGCCTTAAATGATAAGTATGTCGCTATTTTTATGGACGCTACTTATATTCCATTAAAACGCCAAACCGTATCCAAAGAAGCGATTTATATTGCCATTGGTATACGAGAAGACGGCACTAAAGAAGTACTGAGTTATGCGATTGCTCCGACTGAATCAACATACGTTTGGAATGAGCTGCTACAGGATATTAACTCCAGAGGAGTTCAAGAAGTCTTGCTTTTTATTACGGATGGCTTAAAAGGCATGAAAGATACCATCCAACAAATTTATCCTAAAGCAAAATATCAGCATTGTTGTATCCATGTATCTCGTAATATTGCTCATAAAGTACGTGTCAAAGACCGAAAAGAAATCTGTGATGACTTTAAGGCTGTTTATCAAGCTAACTCAAAGGAAGAAGCGAATACATTCTTATCCTGTATGATTGAGAAATGGAAGAAAAACTATCCTAAAGTGACGCAGTCACTCATAGAAAACCAGGATTTATTGACTTTTTATGAGTTTCCACCCAGTATTCGTAGAACCATTTACTCAACCAATCTAATCGAGTCTTTCAATAAGCAAATTAAAAAGTACAGCCGCAGAAAAGAGCAGTTTCAAAATGAAGAATCACTAGAACGCTTTCTAGTCAGCATTTTTGATACATACAATCAAAAATTTCTAAACAGAAGCCATAAAGGTTTCCAACAAGTAACCGATACATTAGTTTCAATGTTTACTGAGTAACTAATTATTTTGCAGAAGGACGATTTATTTACACAAAATTATTGACGCTCCCTTTTTTTTAATGGCATATCTAAATATGTAAATAAAGATATAATTTTTTCTATATTTTGACTGTTTAGTTTTCTTGATTTCATGATACCTATTAATTCTTTAAAAAACGTTAACATTGTTTTTTCATACATTTTATTATTGGTTTCAGACACACTTTTTTTTAGTTCATTATAGAAATAAATGCATTTTTCAGTATCATTTTTTGTTATAAAAACAACTAAAATATTGGATAGTAAGGAAAAAACTTCATTATTATATTTCTTTAGTTGGCTAAAGTCTTCTAATTTTTTTTTTGTTCTTTTATATAGTAATAATATTAATTCTTCAGGAAAAAAATCTAATGAGTTAGTAAATAAAACTAATTCATAATAGGTCCATTCTTCACATTCAAGAAGGTATGTGTTTAAGACTTTTAAATTCTCCATATTTATTGGAAGATTTGAAATATAACTAGCAGTTAAATCACATAATACTGAGTAATGTAATTGTTTTACTTGATTAGTAAGTCTGTACTTTTGTTCAGTAATTACTTTCAACTCATTTAATCTTGCTAAATTGTTTAAATAAAAAGCCTGAGAATAGTTATTGAAAAAATCAGAGTCATTCTCTACTTTGTAATCATTATAGATAAAATAAAATTCATCCAAAGAAATATTTAGATTAGTTAAAATTTGAAATAATTTCTCAGTAGTAGTATCACTCAAACCGTTCTCAAACCTTGAAACTGCTGGTCGACTTAAAATATTAGTATATACATTTTTTGATTTCAGTTTTTTTGATAACCGAATATACCTAACTACTATACCAGTTTTCATAGAGGTGCCTCCTTTTGTTACTTATTGTTAACATTTAAACATATGTAATTCCCAACTCTGTAATCTTAATTATAGAACAAATGATAAAAAATAATCCATTGAGGAGGTATTTTTTTGTCTGGACTAATTGATATTTTAGTATGGGATGTTATTGGTGGTAATTAAAGATATAAAAAAAAATAATTTGTATGAGGAGAAAATCAAATGAAAAAATATTCAAAAATTCCATTTTTAGTTACTTTACTAGCGATACCAGTATTCTCTACTTTACCAACAAATGATTCTGTTGTTTCTGCTAGTGAGATTTCAGATATATCACTTGAAGAAAGTGGATCTTTTTTTGATAACCTTACACCTGCAAATGTTCAAAATATCAAGAGTGAGTTAAAAGAAAACGGAGTTACTGAAGAAGTAAGTCAATCGCTTATAGATAAGTTAAACAATGGAGTTGCGTTTGATTCCATGTTGTATGGAGAAGAAGACGCAGTTACAGTAGATACAATACCAACTATGACAGGATATAAAATCACTTATACCTTTACAGATGGTTCAATTACTACAAGTAGTACTGAGGAATTAGAATCAGTTCTTAATAATACGATGTCAACCTTTGCTACTGGTATCAAAGGCGGTTCTACATCTAGTGGCACAGGATACTTTAATGGAAGTAACAGAGAAGTATATTATACTAATCCAGGAGTATGGAGTATTAGTTTCAAAGCAAATTATAGTTTAACACAAGGTAGTTATGATAAAATCACTTGGGTAGGTAAACATAATATAACAATGATAATAGCTGGGACTATGAATGATGTAAGTCTAAGAATCATTAGAGGAACTGAAACGTTTAATCAAAAAGCTGAGGCTAGGTTATCTACTTATTTAACTTTAGGTGGTGGATATGGAACTATGACAAGAAGTGTCTCTTTAATAGTTGGTGGCGACGCAGCTAGTGCTAGAGGAAATACTTATTATTAAATAAAGGGGTCTTTTATATGTTTCTGACGGATCGATTATTAGGAATTTTTTCATACGGAATACCTATAGTATTAGTGATTCTAATTTGTTTTTATTTTTATAAAAAAAGAAAAAAACATTAATAATTTATAAAAAAAACTAAGAAGCCAATTAAATTACTAAAATCAAAAAAAGCACACTTATGGAATCCTAATTCCTAAGTGTGATTTTTTTATAAGTATTATAATATCATGCTCGTTGATAATTAAAACGTTTACTTATTAATTTATCTCTATTTCTCTTATAATTTTATTTATAAAACCGTTCTTAAAACAAGAATCAAGAACCTTGAATTACAATATTCTAGATACATGACTTTATCCAATTTCATATATCCATGTTGAACAATTTAATTTTTTATTAATCCGAATCAATCGACCAGTTAAGTGTTGTGAGCGAACGAAGAAAGAAGTAGACTGAACTTTAATACATAAGCGTGTGAGAGTGAGGTATGCAAGTGTCAGATGAAACAAGAACCAAAACAAATGAAATAAATTCTCAAGATAAAATGGTTAATGGATCGGCTTGGATGACAGGCGGTAGTATACTATCGCGAATATTAGGTGTTCTTTATATTATTCCTTGGATGGGGAATAAAGATGTAGCAACTGCTGCTAATGCATTATATGGAATAGGCTATACTCCTTATGCATTATTTTTAAATATCGCAACAGCTGGTGTCCCTTCAGCTATTGCTAAGCAAGTGTCTTACTACAACGCTCTAGGTGAATATCAAGTCAGTCGAGATATTTATAAAAAAGGGCTACAAATCATGGCTATTACAGGTGTTGTGTCAGCGGTAGTCATGTATGTCATTGCCCCATTTATCGCCTCTAACAGTCCTGTAGCAACTGTAGAAGACAGTACACAAGTTATTCGCTCATTAAGTTGGGCCTTATTAATTATTCCTTGTATGAGTGTCACACGTGGGTTTATTCAAGGACATCATACGATGGCTCCCTCAGCTATTTCTCAAGTTATTGAACAAGTCGGACGTGTTATTTTTATGTTAATGGCCGTTTATATTATTCGAATAGTTATGAATGGAGAAGTCGTTGACGCTGTTTCAGCGTCAACTTTTGGTGCTTTTGTTGGGGCACTATTTAGTACTTTATATTTACTCTTTGTGATTTGGAGAAAAAAACCTGAAATGGATAGGAACCTTGCAATAAGCAAAAAGAACAGTACTGTTTCAACTAACGCTATTTTAAAATCCATTATTAAAACAGCCATTCCTTTTATTATCATAGGATCAGGAATTACACTCTATCAATTAATTGATCAATTAATTGATCAATTCACGTTCGATCCTATGATTAGAGCCGTTACGAACATGACAACTAAACAGATTATTGATCATTATGCAATTGTAGCTGTTAATGCGAATAAACTAATTATGGTTGTGATATCGATAGCGGGTTCAATGGCCATTACTTCCGTTCCCGTTATTTCAGAATTACTAGCCAAAAATAAACTAAAAGATATGAGAGATCAATTAAGCAATAATATTCAATTGTTTTTTTTCATTATGTTCCCTGCTGTTATTGGAATGGTTGTTGTTTCAAAGCCACTTTACACCGTATTTTACGGATATAGTGCGTTTGGAACGAGCATTTTACAGTGGTCTTCTTATATGAGTCTTTTTTTAGGTTTATTTGTTTTATTTGGCTCTACTTTACAAGCAATTAAACAAACAAAATCAGCACTAACATCTCTTTTTATAGGGTTAGTTGTTAAATTAATTACTCAATTTCCATTACTTTACCTCTTTCAAACTCACGGTATGTTACTTTCAAATATTCTTGGGTTTGGTGTAACCATCTATTTAATGCTTTTAGCTCTAAATAAAATAGCTCCTCTAGCTATTAAACCATTAGCGAAACAGCTTAGTTTGATTGTATTGGTTACTCTTGCAATGTCTTTGATTGTGTTTGTTGTTCAGTTAAGTATGTATCAACTATTTGACCATAAAAATCGTCTTGGAGCATTATTCAACGTAGGTATTTCAGCAACTATAGGTGGATTCTTTTATTTGTATATGACTTTAAAAATTCGTTTGGCAGATCGATTGCTAGGAAATCGAATAGAAGGACTTAGACGAAAACTAAAGATAAAGTAGTACTCTTTTAATGGTTTATGACCTAAAAAACCGTGTATCTAGAACCTTGATTTATCAATTTTTCAGATACACGATATTATGTAATTTCATGTATCGAATTATATTACTTAGATAATGCGCCAATCTGTTAGTACAAAAAAAAGACAACGAGTTTTAATCGCTGTCTTTTTTTGTACTAACAATCAAACTATTTATTAATTAAATAAACTCAATACAGTTTGAATCGTACCATTTTCGATCAATATATAAATTCCTAAACCAATAAACACGATAGGAACAATGATTCGTTCATATTTTTCTAACGTTTCGGAAACAAAGGAAATTTTGGCTAATTTATAACTGACACAGCAAAGAACCGCAACAGAGATAGCAAATACGATTAAAGTAATAACAATTTCGGAAACAGCTAGCGAAGTAAAGTAGGGAATATAAATCCCTAAATTATCGCCACCTGACGCAATGGTTATTAAGGCGACAGTCCAAAATAACCGACTGGTTCCTCTAGATTCTAACTTTTCAACGACTTCCTCTTCTTCTTCCTCCTCTTCGCCTATCACAGCGACACGGATACCTAAATAAATTGGAATTAATCCAAGAAATCCAATGATCCAATCTTGCGGAATAAAATTTAGCACATAAGCAGCAAACAAACTTACGGCTACCAAAATGCCTGTTCCAAGATATTGACCCCAAAAAATGTGACGAATACCTTTTTGTGTGTGACTTTGAGAAAAGATAATTAGCAAGATAAACAAATAATCAATGCTGGTAGAAATATAAACAGCGATAGCTGAAAAAATACTTTGTAACAAAATAACTTCCTCCAAACTAAGATTTCATAGATAGATTTTCTGATAACTTTAAAAAAACATGAATAGCGGAAAGGATGTCTTCATTCGCTAAAGAGTAATAAACTACTTTTCCATCTTGACGTGATTTTGCCATTCCATGTTTTTTTTAAAAACGTAAATGGTGTGACGTTGTAGCGACACTAGCATTAAGTATTTCTGCTAAATCACAGACACACATTTCCTTATAGGTTTCTAAAGCATAAAAAATTTTAATTCTAGAAGAATCGCTGAAACATTTCCCTAACACAAGTAAGTTTGAAAAATCTTTTTGATCCAATTTTTTTTTTATTACATTTACTTTTTCTTTATGTACGATAGTCACTTGGCAAACTTTTTCCATTCATCTCACCTCACATTCAAACGGTCGTTTGAATGTAGTATATCTATTTGATCACTCGTTTGTCAATCTACCTTAATTTCAATACACTATTATAAGCAATTTCATGTATTGAAAAGCAATTATAAAACTTGATAATATATCATTTTTGATATATTATAGAGATATACAGAGAGTGATAGGAGTTTCTATGAAAAAATATGAAATAGAGTTCTATGAAGATAAGAAAGGCCAAAGTCAAATAGTGAATTGGATCAAAGAACTGGATAGTAACCCGACTAAAGAAAATAAATCCACCTTAAAAAAGCTCTATTATCAAATGGAACGTCTGGAATATGACGGCACTTTTATAGGTGAGCCTCTTGTTAAACAGATTGAGGGTAAAATTTGGGAATTACGCCCAGTTCCTAATCGCGTATTTTTTGCAACCTTAGAAGATAATGAATTAATTTTATTACACCAGTTTAGAAAAAAATCCCAAAAGACACCCAAAAGAGAAATTGAACAAGCTAAACGTGAATTAGCTGATTGGTTAGAACGCAAGAAAGGATGATTAGTATGAAATGGACAGATGTAAAGAAAGACATTAGCAGCATTTCTCAAGAAGATAAAAATCTGATTGAGTTGACTGCTTTATTAGCCAGTCTCCGTAGAGAAAAGAATATGACTCAAAAAGAATTAGCTGAAAAAGTACATGTTTCTCAGGCTCAAATAGCTCGTGTAGAAAACTTTTCTTATGCTCCTTCTCTAAAGACCATTACAAAAATTGCAGACGGTTTAAACTTAGAGCTGACATTTATAGACAAAACGACTAAAAAACTGGTAAAAAATTAAATTATACGATGAAGCTCTTTCGCTCTAAAATTAAAATAAGCTCTCTCAATACTCAAATAGGTAGCGCCCCCCAAAAGTTAGAGTGAAATCTAAACTTTTGGGGGGCGCTACCGTATTGGCTTCATTTATTTAAATCGTAAAAAAAAGATCAGACAGCAACTTTTGGCTGTCTGATTCTTTTTTTTATTTATTTTGATTTCGATTTTAACATTTTAAGATAACTTTGATAATTTTTATTCCCACCAGATAAATTATAAACTTTTTTAAATCCATAATTTAATAATAAATTTTGAGATGCATTTCCAGTTACACCTTTATTACAATAAGTGACTGTTACTACATCTTTATCCAATTCTGCATTGCTTGATCTTAGTTCTCCTAAAGGAACATGAATGGCTCCTTTGACATGTGATTTATCAAAATCTTTTTTAGAACGTGTATCGATAATTTGTAATGTTTCACCACTATTTTGGCGACGTATTAATTCAGCTGGTGTCAACAAGGGGTTACGTTTCAACGCATTATCTAACGCCATACCGGTGTAAAGGACAGGGTCTTTTGTTGTCGCAAATGGTGGTGCATAGGCTAAATCTAAATGGAATAAATCTTCTGCTTTTGCTTTAAAGGTGATGGCTGTTGCGATTACGTCGATTCGTTTATCTACGCCACCTTGACCAATAGCTTGTGCGCCTAAAATGCGACCAGTTTCTTTATCCGCTAATGCTTTGATCGTTAATTCTTTCCCACCTAAATATTCAGCATGGTCTGGCTTGATATTATATAAAATTTCAACATCATAACCTTCTTTTTTTGCTTCTTTTTCAGTTAATCCTGTTTGACCAACGTGTAGATCAAAGATTCTGAAAATCCCTGTTCCTAAGACACCTCTATGCTCTAAATCTCCACCAGTAATCACGTCTCCAGCAATCCGTCCCATTTTATTAGCTGTTGATCCTAATGGACGATAGATGGGTTTTCCTGTAATAACGGAGAAACTTTCTGCCACATCCCCAACGGCATAAACATCTGGAAGATTGGTTTGCATTTTGTTGTTGACCGCAATTGCTCTTGAAGCTCCCAGTTCTACGCCCATTTCTTTAGCTAATTCTGTATTTGGACGTACACCTGCTGATAAGATAACGATATCTGGTTCAATTGTAACGCCGTTTGTCGTGATAACTCTCTCTACTGACGTTTCTCCTTCAATCGTTTTTACCGTGTCGCTAAGGATTAAATTAACGCCTTTTGCACGCATATGCTCTTCTACACGGAAAGTCATATCTGCGTCCATAGGAGGCATGACTTGATCTTCTAATTGAACGATTGTTACTTCTAATCCTTTATGGATTAATTGTTCTGTCATTTCTAAACCAATAAATCCAGCACCAATAATCAATGCTTTTTTAGGTTGTTTAGCTGAATAGGCTCCAATGTCTCGTGCGTCTTGAATATTGCGAACTTGGAACACATTATCATACTCTTTTTGATTAAATGGAGGTGGAGTGAATGGAGAAGCCCCTGTAGCAAAAACCAATACATCGTAATTTTCTAGTTTCTTTTCTCCAGAAACAAGATCCGTCACTTCTAACTGTTTCTTGGCTTGAT
This sequence comes from Carnobacterium viridans, assembly GCF_900102725.1. Lineage (NCBI taxonomy): Bacteria > Bacillati > Bacillota > Bacilli > Lactobacillales > Carnobacteriaceae > Carnobacterium > Carnobacterium viridans. The sequence goes on from NZ_FNJW01000008.1 coordinate 1,427,300, forward strand.
CAACGTGTGTCACTTTATGCTCGGTGAAAACAGAGACATTGTATCTCTTTTTAAACCATGCTGCATTTCTAGGAGTTAAGGCACTTAATTCTTCCACTTCCCCACCAATGTGATAAGGAATACCACAAACAGAATAAGAAATATCTTTTCCTTGATCGTATACCACAATTTCAGCTTCTTCAGTATTTCTTCTAGCTTTAGCTGCTACAGATGTACCAGCTGCTACAGATCCAATAACGACAATTTTCATTTTTTTCGCCTCTTTTCATTTAATTTAAACAATGCTTAATATTCATATCCGTCGAACCAATGTTTTGTTTTATTTGAAAATTTAACTAATAAAAGCATAACAGGAACCTCTACTAATACTCCCACAACGGTTGCTAAAGTTGCACCAGAATTTAATCCAAACAACGCAATTGAGACAGCTACAGCAAGTTCAAAAAAGTTACTTGTTCCGACCATGGCTGCGGGTGCTACTATTGAGAATGGTAGTTTACACGCTTTAGCTCCACCATAACCAAGAATGAATATGACAATATTTTGAACAATTAGTGGAATAGCAATTAATAAAATATGGAATGGATTACTTAGAATTCGTTCACCTTGGAATGAAAAGATAATAACTAAAGTTAGTAGTAAACCAATTCGAGTTGTGCCATCAAATTTATTCACAAAATCTTTTTCAAAATAATCGTCACCTTTTTGCTTAACGACTTTTTTTCTGACAACAATTCCTAAAACTAAAGGAATAACAATAAAGACAAAAATGGAGAGTAAAAGTGTATTGATAGGGACAGATACGTTACCTATACCCAGTAAAAGTGCCACAATTGGAGCATATAAAAAGAGAACAATAATATCATTGATAGACACTTGCAATAAAGTGTATGCTGGATCACCTTTTGTTAGTTCACTCCAGACAAATACCATAGCCGTACAAGGAGCTGCCCCTAAAAGAATCGCACCAGCTATGTATTCATTGGCTAGTTCTGGACTTAAAAACGGTCTGAATACTACCAAAAAGAAAAAGGCAGAAATTCCATACATGGTAAATGGTTTAATTAACCAGTTTACTACGGTAGTTAAGATTAATCCTTTGGGTTTTTTTGTTGCATTTACAATACTGCTAAAATCAATTTTTAACATCATTGGGAAAATCATTAACCAAATTAAAATAGCTGTTGGAATTGATACATTATAATACTCAAATTGACTTAAAAAATCAGGAATTACAGGAACAAATTGCCCTATTAATACACCTACAATCATTGATAAAGCAACCCATAAACTTAAATAACGTTCCCAAAGTCCAATTCCATTTTCTTTATTCGATACTTTTTCTTTTAAAGCTGATTCTTTCATGATTTTCCTCCAATAATAATCGTATTTAATTTTTTAACGAGAAACAAAAGAAGATAAACTTTTTGCTTCTTTTTGAATGCCTTCAGTCTCACAAATACATTCAGATGAATGTGTTAATAAATGAATGGATCCTTGAATGTATTGCTGGGCTACTTGCTCGTTAATTGAGTAATGTTGCCAAGTCCCTCTTTTTTCGGCTGTAACTAAGCCAGCTTCTACTAATATCTTAATATGGTGAGACAAAGTAGGTTGAGTAAAATCAAAATGTTCTAAAATATCACACGCACACATTTCTCCGCACGACAACATATCCAATATTTTTACGCGTTTTGGCTCCGAAAGTGCTTTGGCAACCTTCGCATATTCTTCGTAAGTCATTTTTATTCTCCTTTCTACTTAATTACAGTGAGACTTCTGCTTCTTCCAAGCATAGATTCAGCCACTTAGATAGTTCTTTATTAGTTGGATAGTCGTTAATTTTAACAACTGTTTCATCATTCAATACCGTTATAGGCAAACAGTCAATCCCTTTTTCTTGGATTAACTGCGTTACCGTTTGATTTCGAACGAATGAGTCCGGATTGGCACTTAAATTATATCGAATGAATTGTTTCCCTTTTATCTTCCGTATTTGTTGAAAGAGACTTGTTATACGGATCAGATTTCCATCTACAGAAGGTCCACAAACGCCTGTGCTACAGCACATTGGAGGTTCATAAAGAGTTATTTTATCCACTTTTATTCTCTTCCCTTCCACTAATTGATTCTAAAATTGCGATATGGATTTCCCTTTCACTTCAGTAGAATGCCACTCGACTACCGCAAAATGATCATTGGATAGTTCTGCTACTTTATTGATCCAAGTAACCTCGCTTTGAGCACGAGCTCTTAATACGTCATTCGTTGTACCACTTGTTAGCATACTATTGTTTATGACCCACCAAGTATGAGCGATTTTAGCACGATTTAAATCTTCTTGTAGGCGCATAGATTCATATACTGGTGTATTTTCAGGTAAAGTAACCATGACAACTTCGGTTTGTTCTGGATCTTGTAAGACTGGCAACAGTCTACGAACGGACTCAGGAACTTCACCAGAAGTTCGTTCCACTTCTTTAGCATAGCTTTGAGAGGAATCTAATAACAATAAAGTGTGTCCAGTTGGGGCGGTATCAATGACGACTACATCGCAATCAACTGTAGCGACAATCTCTGCAAATCGTCTGAAAACGGCAATTTCTTGAGTACAAGGCGAGCGTAAATCTTCTTCAACATAATCCAATTCCTCAGAAGACATTGTTTTACGGGCTGTAGCTAACACTTCTTCCTTATAATCCTGTAATTCTTTTTTCTCGTCGATATGGCTCATTTTAATTGAATCCGATTCTTTTATTACAAATCCCAAATGAGCAGCAGGATCTGTTGTTGCTAAATGAACTTTTTTTCCTTTGGCTGCCAATCCCGTTGCTAGTGTAGCAGCAATCGTAGTTTTACCAACGCCACCTTTACCCATAGTGAAAACAACTTTTTTATTTGTACGATCTAATTCATCTACAATGTGTTGTAATTTAGGGTAATCCATTACTTCTGGAGCTTCTACAACGGCATTTGTTTGATCTGATGTTAAAAGTAATCGTAAGTTTTCAACACCTGTTACGCTATATGAGCGTAATGGAACGATAAATTTTGAAAATTGTTTCAAATTTTCAGGCATATTTTTTAACGTTAATTGTTGTTCATCATAAATCTTTTGAGAAATGTTATCTGTCGGTCTTTCTAATAAACCATTGATAATTAATTGTTGATTTAACACACCGATTTCTTTTAATTCTTCAGAAGCTCTATTCGCTTCTACCAGTGGTCCGTTTTGTGGACGTGTCACTAACATTAAGGTTGTTTTTGTACCTTCTGATAATGTGTTTACTGCGTGTTTATACATTTCTTGCTTATCTCCAAGTCCAGAGAGCTGACCCATACATGAAACACCAGTAGTGTTTTCATCCAAAAAGTTACTCCAAGCAGAAGGCAGTTGCAACATTCTTAATGTATGCCCCGTAGGGGCAGTATCAAAAATAATGTGATCATATTGAGCTTCAACTTCTGGATTCGTTAAAAATCCAGCAAATTCATTAAATGACGCAATTTCAACGGTACAAGAACCTAATAATTGTTCTTCCATGTTGGCTACAGCTGATTCAGGTAAAACTCCTCTATACGGACCAACAACACTTTCCATATAGTCACGTGCAGCAGTAATTGGATCAAAGTTCGCTACTGTTAATCCCTTAACTTCTGGAATTTCTAAGCCGTTGTTCGTTAATTCTTTCTCAAAAACATCTTGTAAATTACTCGCGGGATCCGTACTCACTAACATAACGTTCTTTCCACTATCCGCTAAAGAAACTGCGGTAGCACAAGCTGTAGATGTTTTTCCTACTCCGCCTTTACCAGTAAAGAAAAGATATTTTGTAAGGTTTAATTGTTCTGGTTGATAATTTTTCATTTTTTAAAATCCTCCTAACAACATCCTGAGTTTGATCCACAGCAGCCACCGTCATTTGATTCCACTGGGACAAATCTAACTCCTGTAAAAGCAGTTATTTCTTCGATTGAAGGGTATCCTCCAAATTTAACTATCACACCATTTAATAGTGTTGCTGGCAACGCATCAGCGCCCTTTTCTTGCAATAATTTACTCATTTGTTCGTTTTCTACAAATGTTTGAGGATCACTAGATAAATTGTATCTTTTAGCTTGAAATCCCTCTAATGTATCTAAAGCGTTCATAACTGAAGTAATTTGTAATAAGTCTTCATTTACAGCTGGTCCACATACACCTGTGCTACAGCACATTGCTGGTTCAAATAATGCTAATTCTGTCATAATTTTTTTGCTCCTTTGTAGAGAATTTATTTTGACACTAATACATATACAATCGTCTATATACAATATAGAACTTTATCTATCTATAGTCAATAAAAAATAATTTTGAGTAATTGTACTAGCTTAAATTCCTGCCGCCATCTCTAAGAGTACCTCTGATTAGCAAAAAAATAACCTCAAAATATCAAGGTTCTGAATACATGATTCTATGTAATTTTATGTATCGAAGAGATGCTATACTAATAATCAATAGTTTTGTCATTATTCGTTTATATTTCATATTTCTTATACTAATATTTAAATTTATTTCTCAAGTATTTTTGAGTTTTTTATCTTATAATTAAATAATATATTTTTCATTTTACCAACTTTTAAATAGGAGGAAAACTATGAAACATAAAGGAACGCAGTCATTAGAATCACATCGTTTGATTTTAAGGAAATTTAAGTTGGAAGATACAGATATGATGTATCAAAACTGGTCAAGAGATGAACAGGTAACAAAATTTTTAACTTGGCCTACTCATAAAAATGTTCAAGAAACCCATTCTCTATTAGAATATTGGATTTCAGAATACATAGAACCAGAAACATACAGATGGTGCATTTCTTTAAAAGATAATAAGGAGCCAATTGGCAGTATTAGCGTCGTTTCATTCAACCCTAAAGTAGATTCTTTAGAAATTGGTTACTGTATTGGTCGAGACTACTGGAACCAAGGTTTTACAACCGAAGCAGTTCAAACAGTAGTGGATTTCTTGTTTTCACAAGTTTCTATTAATCGTATTGAAGCGCATGTCGATCCACGAAATATAGGATCTGGATCAGTATTAGTAAAGTCTAGTTTTAGATACACTGGTTTAAGAAGACAAGTAGCAGTTAATAATATGGGTATATGTGATGTCATTACATATGAAATCTTAAAAGAAGATTATATAAATTAAAAAAGGCACTACTGCTTTTTAGCAGAAATGCTTTTTTTCTCAATACATGATTCTATCCAATTTCATGTGTTACAACTTAATAGGAATTTAAATTTTATTATTAGATTTTTTAATCATTTACACGAAAATTAATTTTATAAAGAGCATACTCTATACTCTTATTTTTTTTTCAAGAACTCAAAAAAGCGGAAACTCCCAGAATTTTAAATCTGGGAGTTTCCGCTTTTGTCATTTCAAGGATGGACTATTGTCTCAGCCTCTTCTAATTTATTCTTAAGATATTTTTACTGTCTCTGCAGGTGCTGATACTTCTTTTTATTCTTTTCGACCTTTCAACTTATACTTCATTAATCTCATGGCATTGAAAATTACCACCAGGATACTACCTTCATGAACCAACATTCCGATAGACATATTCATCCATTCGCTGAAGAAGACGCTGGTCAACAAGACCAACACTACTCCAATTGAAATCGCGATATTTTGTTTCATATTATTTGCGGTGGCTTTTACTATTCCTAATGCGTGAGGCAAGTTGCTGAAGTTCGAGTTCATTAAAACGACATCGGATGTTTCAATCGCTACGTCCGTTCCGCTTCCCATTGCGATGCCAATGTCTGCTAAAGCTAAGGACGGACTATCGTTAACGCCATCTCCAACAAAGGCTACAATTTGACCACGTTGTTGAAGTTTTCCGATATAAGCCGATTTGTCTTCCGGCAACATGTGGCCGTGAGCTTCGGTCAAACCAAGTTCGCCGGCGACCACATCAACGGTTCCTTGGTTATCTCCTGAAAGAACGACTAGATTTTTCACGCCCAAGTCTTTTAATTCCTGCAAATTAGCTTTCACACCCGGACGGACTTGATCGCGAATGCCCATCAGTACTTTTAATTCACCGTCGACCGCTGTCAAAACGAGAGAGTTCCCTTGTTGTTCAAACCGTTTGACATCTTTTTGCACTTTTTTGCTGAGAGTGACCTTTTCTTTTTCCATCAAGGCCACATTCCCAACAGCCACTCTATGTCCAGCTACACTTGAAACGATTCCGCCGCCTTTCACGACTTCAGTTCCTTCAACAGGATAAAAGTTTGTTTCTCCAATTTGATTTAAGACCGCTTTTGCTAATGGATGATCTGATTCCCGTTCCACACTGGCCAGATAGCCAAGCGTTTCAGCAGAATCTTTTTCATACAGTTCAGTCGCTGCAACGGTTGGGTTTCCGACAGTTAAAGTACCTGTCTTATCAAATACAATTGTATCCACATTGCTGAAGTCTTGAATGACTTCACTCCCTTTTAAAAGAACACCGTTACGAGCACCATTCCCAATACCGGCAACGTTTGAGACAGGCACTCCGATAACTAATGCGCCTGGGCAACCTAGAACCAAGATGGTGATTGCTAACTCAATATTTTGACTGAACGCCCATACAACAATTGCCAGAACCAAGACAGCTGGTGTGTAGTATTTAGAAAAGCGATCAATGAACCGTTCCGCTTCGGATTTAGAATCTTGTGCTTCTTCCACGAGTTCAATAATTTTTCCAAATGTGGTGTCCTCACCAACTCGGTCAGCTCTGATTTGAATCGTTCCGTTTTCTAAAATGGTTCCTGCAAAAACTTCTGCATCAGCTAGCTTGTTGACCGGAACAGCTTCACCTGTAATGCTAGCTTCATTGATATGCCCTTCACCCGTAAGGACTGTGCCATCTACTGGAACTTTCGCACCCGTTTTAACGAGCAAGATATCCCCTTCATCTACATCATCCACTTCTACTTCTTCAAATTCGCCATTATCCATTTGTTTCAAGGCGCTTTCGGGTGCCATTTCAGTCAATTCTTTGATAGCAGATCGCGTTTGGTTCAATGTTCGTTGTTCCAAGTAGTGTCCGAATAAGAATAAGAACGTGACAATAGCCGATTCTTCATAATTTTGAATAAAAAGCGCACCAATCGCTGCAATACTGACTAAGACATCAATACTGATGACTTTGACTTTCATTGCTTGAAACGCTTGAATGGCAATTGGCGTAATCCCAAAGACAGAGGCGATGATCAAAGACCACTCTGAAAGTCCTACGTTTTCTAAAACAAAGTGACTGAAGAAACCGAGTGCGATTAACAATCCACTGATGACGGTGATAACATTTTTCTTGCTTAATATATATTGTTGCATGCTTTTTCCCTCCAAATTTAATTTCTCTTTTATTGATAAACACAGTATAAGATAATTGCCTAAGTAATTAATTGACTGACATCAAGTTTTGAAAAAATACGTGTCCCTTTTCACTATTTTTTTGATCTAACAGCCTCAATGACACTTATTCCTCTTTACAGTTATAACGATACCTTCTTTTTATCGAATAAAAATTGACGGCTATCAAGTTTAGAAAGTTCTCTTTTATCGTTTCTAAGCACCTCGAATCGGATTGCAACAAAAAAGCAATCCCGGAAAAATAGCTTTTCTTCCAGAATTGCCTAGTTCATTTAATCTGTTAAGCGGCCTTGACTTTTGCTTTAAGGACCGGATAGCCTACGTTTTCGATAGCTTTTTGAATCTCTTCAATCGAAGTGACAGCTGAATCAAAATTGGTTTTGACTTTGCTGGAGTTGAATAACACTTTAATGCTGTCTTTATCAATACCGTTAACTGATTTCAAGGCACCTTCAATTTTTTGCATACAACTTGGACAAGACAACGTTTCTAATTGCAATATAGCTTTTTCCATAATTCCTATCTCCTTTATGTGTTTTTATTTTATCGGCAGCAGATTAATGAACACTGCCTTTTCCTCTTTACAACTGTAGTATAGCTCACTTTTAGCAAACGAAAATTGACGCATATCAAGTTTTGCACTTCTTTTTATCTTTTTGCTCAATTCACCATCTTAATAGTCTTTTTCTGCCCCTTATTGCCATCAGAATAATAAGAAATTGGTGGATAGTCTTGTCTGCGTATAAACCATACTACAATCGCGCCAATAAACAGGGCCAGAGACAAGGCTTGCGAAACGCGGATCCACTCGCCAATCCATAAACTGTCCGTTCGCATACCTTCAATGAAGAACCGACCCACTGAGTACCACAAAACGTAACTCAAAGCGACTTCTCCTTGACGCAAAAGCTGTTTTCGGTTCCGTATAGTGACGATGAGGACAAAGCCCAACAAACTCCACAATGACTCGTATAAAAAAGTCGGATGGTAGTAGGTACCATTGATATTCATTTGTTCAATGATAAATTCAGGTAAATAAAGATTTTCCAAGAATTGACGAGTAACCGGTCCACCATGAGCTTCCTGATTCATAAAATTGCCCCAACGACCAATGGACTGGGCTAACAATACATTGGGCGCTAAAATATCAAGAACGAGTGCCAAAGAAGTACCTTTTTTCTTTGCATACCAATATAGCGTACCCCCTCCTGCAATCAATCCCCCATAAATCGCAATGCCGCCATTCCAAATCGCAAGGATTTGTCCTGGATTTTGCAGATAATAACCAAGTTCAAATAACACATAATAAAGCCGAGCGCCGAGGAATCCAATCGGAATTGCCCATAAGGCCATATCGATAATGGTATCCTCTTCCAGTCCTTTTTTCTTTGCTTCCTTGGTGCTCAACTGGAGAGCCGCTAATATGCCCGCTGCAATAATGACTCCATACCAATGAATCACAACAGAACCAATCTCCACCGCATGGGGATTCAAAACGCCTAATACGAATTCCATTCTATTTGCTCCATTTCTTCAATTTTTCGCGTCATTCTAGTCATGGTGATGCTGAACAAGATTCCGGCTAAGCTCCATGGAAACCAAACAGTGAATACACTTTTATCTCCCTGGTCACTCGCTTCGTAATACGCCACTTTTCCGTGTCCGATTACGCCGGCTCCTTTTACAACTTCCTCTTCTTTTTCCATAGCTAACCTATCTGCCTCAACAACGTTAGACGTTTTTGCTTCGCCGCCAATCGTGTTCTTGGTGAAAGGGACGACAAAGAATGCACCCGCTGCTGACAACGTGATGGCAACTATCACCCAAAAATAATGCACATTCACCCCTACTTATTTTTACGTTTTGTTCGACAACCCTATCTTAAAGAAAAATAAAACAAAAAAACTTGAGGGTTATCATGTTTGTGCTTTTATTTTTCCAATGAATGAAGGTCGTTCTGTCTTAAAAAAGCCAAAAACGGACAGATGGAAGCAAAAGCACTGAGTTCTGTCCCGTTGTTAATGAAGAGCGACAGAACATCAACGTGTAGAAAAAAGTGTGTCCGATTATTCGCTGTAAAGCAATAAATCATCTAAATCCTGAATCTTGATCCTTTTCCCAGACAGCTGTTGAATCAATCCCTCGTCCTCCAATTCTCCAAATTTGCGACTGATGGTCTCAGGTGTCGTTCCTAAATAGGAAGCAATGTCCTTTTTTGCCATCGGCAGGGTGATGGTGGGAGAGTTGCCTATTTCAGGTTCCACATTTTCTGCCAAAAACAAAACTAAACGGGTAATGACACTCTCCACGGCTACTTGTGCGGTTTGACGTTCGGAGCTTTCTAACCGCTGCGACATCTCTCCTAGCAGCTTTAACGAAATTGCAGGATACTCTTTTAGAAACTCTTGTACATCCTGTTGTTGAATCATGCAGACAGACGTATCTCGAGTAGCTTCTGCGTATTCCTCGTGCACAGCATCAGGATTGAACAACGTCCATTCTCCCGTAAAGTCACCCGGATTCAAAATACGAACTAGTTGCTCTTTGCCAGAATCAGACAAGCGATAGATGCGGACTTTTCCGCGATTCACAATATACAAGGCATCATCTTTTTCTTGCGAGCGAAACAGAAACTCCCCTTTTTGATAGTGATTCGTGTGAGCTTTTCCAGCGATGCGATCCATCGAGCTTTCCTCCAAATGATTGAATATCGGGACTAAGCGGATACAAGCTGAGTGGTCTCCTGCTGCATGTGGTTGGGTGTATTGAGTCAATTCGTTCTTCCCCTTTATCAGTTTATTGTCCTTTTTTTAACTTTCCTATATTTAGTATAAAGGCCCCCTACCTCAAAAAAATTGACGCTCATCAAGAAAAGTCTTTTTAACGGCAAAAAAATAGGAGCTGGAAAGAGTCCCAACCCCAAAATCTTTAATTTTTAAATGTATGTTTACGAAAAACCTAATCTTCATCCTCATCAAACGCATCGTCGTCTTCCAATGCTTCTTTACCAATGAACGCTTGCAGCATCCAAATGTTCTTGTCTAAGTCATTTTTAAAAGCAATCAATGTATCTTCTAAAGCATCGTCACCCTCGTCTTGAGCTAAACGAATCGCGCGAATAGTTAGGTCACGAGTGCTTCTGAAGTCCTCGATAATATTTTCAACCATGTCTTCTGCTTTAGCGTATTTATTAACTGCATCTTCCGAAAGCATCGAATATTTTTCAAATTCAACCGTTGTCGAAGCAGGTTTATGCCCAGAAGTAATTAGACGCTCCGCAAGTTTGTCGAACCATTTTTCATTTTCGTTATACAACTCTTCAAATTTTTCATGCAACGTAAAGAAATTGGCTCCTTTTACATACCAGTGATATTGGTGCAGTTTCACATGTAATGTATGCATGTTGCCTAAAAGATGATCCGCAATGGCCGCTGCATTAATTTTCGTATGATGAACATGTTCCTTGTGTTCTTGTTCTGCTTGCAATCTTTCTTGGGGTGTTCTTTCTTGAGTAGCTTTATTTTCAGTCATGATTTATTCCTCCTATAATTTTGGTTTGTTTAAAATAGCTTTCTTTGATTCCTCCTTTTTCTTTACTGAATTTAGTATAGGATAGATTTCCGTTAAAAAAATTGACGCTCATCAAGAAAAGTATTTCTTAATAGACGCCAGGCTTCTCTATTAAATTCAACTGAAATAATCAAAGGAATGAAGTCGTTCCCTCCAAACAAAAATTTCATTAAAGTAGGGCCTAAAAAAAGAATAGCAACTATACTTTGTCAAGAGACCTGACTGCTATTTTTTTGCTTGTTATTCTTCAATTACCAAATGTCTTGCCTTGCAGTATATTTAATGCTCTTTCTCACTAGTGTTGCATGCAACACTAGTGAGAAAGAGTATTAATAAGATTAACCTAGACGAATAACTTTACTTTATTTATGTCATACCATAAATAAAAATTGAAAAGAATTTTTTTATTTATCTGATTTGTCAAATTAAGCTAGACAGAACGTCTTCACTCATGTAACTCAAAAATACTTCCAATGGTGTTTGATAATTCAATGACTTTCTGGGAATAGTATTTCTCTTATTTGCAACGGATGAAACAAACAATTGGTCGACTTGATTAAAATCCATTTCTTTTGGTAATCCATCTTTTCGGAGGAGACCGTTAGAATTTTCGTTTAAAGCGCGTTGTGAAGGTGTTCCAGGATCCGCAAAATAAATGGCGATATCGTGGTGGTTGCATAGCGATTTCCAGTTAGAAAATTCTTTTCCACAATCAAAGGTGATAGAACGGAATAAGTTTCTTGGAATACCGTGAAACCAGTGATTCATGGCTGTTTCAATGTCGCTGGCCTTTCGTCCATTGGGTTTCAAAGTAATAATGACTTTAGATAGACGTTCCACTAAAGTGATAACAGCACTCTTATGGTGGACACCTACAATGGTGTCGCCTTCGATATGGCCAAATTCTTCTTTAAACTGGGGATAATCTTTTTCTCTTTCTGTGATATTCCGCTTGAAAGATTGTTTTCCCCGACGTTCTTTATGACCATTTGGTTTTCTTTTCCCTTTCATTGGAAGTGTGGTTTCATCAAAGATTTTTTCTTTGAACTGGCGGTAAAGAGTACGAACGGAACACGCAACAGGCTCTTCCGCCCGACCAATAATGACGTCAGGAGTCCAACCTTGAGTGACTTTCTTTTTGATATAGGCCTGTTATTTCTTTGAAAGCACGATTTTGCGACGTCCACAACCTTCTTGTTTTCCTTGTACTGTTGGAAGTACTCAAGTGCCGTATGCCCTGCTTTCAAGAAGTTAATGACGTTGTAAATGGGTGTTCGCGTTCGTTTTAAATAAGCGGCTATTTTCGCAACTGGGATATTTTTGTGGTAATAAGACTCTATCATCACCAATTCATCCGTGGTAAGATGGGTGTGGGTCATTCGTGATCACTCCTATGTCTTCTTTAGTCGGAATTACATTTTGAGTGTACCACGAATGGCTTTTTTGTTTGTCTAGCTTAATTCTACAATCGGCGATCTATTAAAGCTAATAGTTACATAATAGAGAGGAAGTAAATATTTATGAAGAAAAAACATTGTTATTTATTGCCATAATAGGTTTAATAGTATTTATATACCCAAATAATAAAGTTAATGCTTCAGAAAATAATGCACCTGCAGAAGATATAACAGAAACTATAATAGAGAACACTGAATAAAATTTACCGATTTTTTCTATGGACCAAATAAATACTATGTCCGAAGAAGAGCTACCTGAAAATTTTTTAGTGAAAGAAGATTAAACTCCTAAACTGAGAAGTGCGTCTCTAGGATATCAAAAATGGAGCAAAGTGAGCACCACAAGACTGAATACAAATGTCTACATAGCTTGACATCCATCTTTTAAAGGATGTACTAAAGGTACACTTTAGAGCTTAGCGGCCTTTTGAAACATCTGATAGAACGTATTCACTTCTACATGTCCTCCCTTGGTGCTGGGAAACAAGTAATCCTCTGGTGCTAAGTCTTTCGTGTACTCTAAAATTAAGTCCTGCAGATTACTCAAATACAAAATACGCGTCTTTCCCGTTTTCTTTTCGACAATTCGAGGATTTTAGAGGAAATCAAGTCTTGTTTCTTTAATTTGACAATATTAGACATGCGTAACCCACTGTTAATGCCAATCAAAAACAGAAAAACATCCTGATCCGCGTATTTATCTAATTTCACGTATTGAGATTCTTTAAAGAAACAATATATAATAAAAGATAACCCAGTAAGGAGATAAGAAATTATGAAAAATAAATTCAAACTAATTTTATTTTTAGTCGTTATCGTTATCATTGTATTAAGTTTATACATATCATCTAAAGATTTATTAGTTAATCTAATAACAAAAAATGAAATATCTGGAGAAGTAGAGTATGTTTCTATTTATTCACATGGAAGTAACAAGAAAACAGAGGCGTTTAAAAGCGAAGATTTTGAGCTATATACCGCAGATTCAACTAGCTTTACATCATATATTTCTAACAGTAAAGTTCTTAATAAGATAAATAAAATTGTACTTACAGATTCTTCAGGAAATATTGTAGATAATGATGAAATAATTACAGGGATTTTTCAATCAGCAGAACAAATAGAACATGAAATTTGGGAATTCCAAATTTTCAAAGTTTTGGATGCTTATTTTGTTTTAGTCAAATTAAATGTAAATTGGCAATCCCCTTGCGACTTTTATGAGTACGATATAACTAATAAAGAATTAAAACTTATGCATAGGTTTGATGATATTGACGTTTTAGGTTTATCCTTATCACGTTAAATGAATCTTTACGTAAGTGTCTATTTAGATTTTATCCAGAATAGATATTTACAAGGTATCAATCGAATTGTTTTTTTTGCTGTCTATTATAAAGTCGCTTAATATATTTAGGTTTATTGGCTAAAATAGTCTTGTATTGTTTTCCCTGGCGTTTTAAAAAAAGCTTTCTAATCCTACAAGTAGACCATTTCTAGAGATAAAAGCGCTGAAGATTATAACGAAAGAAAGTACAACTCCAGTAGGAATAGTAGTCTCAAAAAGTAGATAAAAAGTTATAACCAGGTAAATGATTGTAAAAGCTGTTCTTTTAACTAATATCATCCTAAATAACTCCCTTTATAAAAATTATCATACCTATAATGCTAACTTTCTCAATTTCAATCAAGCTCTATCTTTTTTTTTAGCGTTAACATAAGTAAACCAACAGCCTAGTAATACAAAAAATAGCATAACTAGATTATCTACTAACTCCGTAAAACCTATAGTACTTCTTAAAGTGATTGCAACAATTATTAATACTATTACACCAACAATCTGTTTCTTAGTTCTCATAAAACAACTCCTTCTATAAATGATTATAATTGCCTATTCGCCTATAGCATAGCGTTTAATGATAAATAGAAAAGAAGTCTTAATTTGATAAAGCTCTAGATACACGAATTTATCCAATTCATGTATTGCTACTTTACTAAATATTCACCCATCTTTTCTATCCCTTCTTTCATCTATTTTATTTCTTACAAAATACGTTATTGGAATAGACACAAACATGAGACTTGAAAATAATTGAATAATGCCTCTATTTATATTTCCGTTTATTATTATTTCTTCAGGCTGAAATAAGAAAGTTTGATACGTCCCATATAAACCGAATAATCCTGCAAGTAAAAGCAACCAAGAAGAATCTTTTTTATTCTCATTTTTACGAAAGTAGGCATTATGATAGACACTTATATTTGTAAAAACAATGGCGACTATAAATAGTATGCTTAACATTTCTAGTTCCTTGGTAGCACCCCATTGAAAATTAAAAAATAAGCCAAGGATATAATTTAGTGCTAATAGAATAATTAAAGTATTAAACGAATAATAGCCATATTTATATCTCATTAATTTTTGGTATTCATCATATTGTTTCATTTTCATTCCTCCCAAAATAAATCATTTAATGTTAGATCAAATTCTTTACAAATTTCTCTACACAAATTGATTGTCGGATTGTAATCTCCTCTTTCAATGGCACTGATTGTTTGTCTAGTAACATTAACAGCATCTGCCAATTGCTGTTGAGACATATCATTCTTTGCTCGTGCTGCCTTTAACTTTAAATTCTTAGCCATATTATCCCTCCTAATATGACAAATATATTTTACATTAAGTAAACTATATCACATATCCTAAATAACACAATAGTTTTAATAGTTCAGCATTTTTTTTTTTGGGAGCGTCAATAATTTTGTGTAAATAAATCGTCCTTCTGCAAAATAATTAGTTACTCAGTAAACATTGAAACTAATGTATCGGTTACTTGTTGGAAACCTTTATGGCTTCTGTTTAGAAATTTTTGATTGTATGTATCAAAAATGCTGACTAGAAAGCGTTCTAGTGATTCTTCATTTTGAAACTGCTCTTTTCTGCGGCTGTACTTTTTAATTTGCTTATTGAAAGACTCGATTAGATTGGTTGAGTAAATGGTTCTACGAATACTGGGTGGAAACTCATAAAAAGTCAATAAATCCTGGTTTTCTATGAGTGACTGCGTCACTTTAGGATAGTTTTTCTTCCATTTCTCAATCATACAGGATAAGAATGTATTCGCTTCTTCCTTTGAGTTAGCTTGATAAACAGCCTTAAAGTCATCACAGATTTCTTTTCGGTCTTTGACACGTACTTTATGAGCAATATTACGAGATACATGGATACAACAATGCTGATATTTTGCTTTAGGATAAATTTGTTGGATGGTATCTTTCATGCCTTTTAAGCCATCCGTAATAAAAAGCAAGACTTCTTGAACTCCTCTGGAGTTAATATCCTGTAGCAGCTCATTCCAAACGTATGTTGATTCAGTCGGAGCAATCGCATAACTCAGTACTTCTTTAGTGCCGTCTTCTCGTATACCAATGGCAATATAAATCGCTTCTTTGGATACGGTTTGGCGTTTTAATGGAATATAAGTAGCGTCCATAAAAATAGCGACATACTTATCATTTAAGGCTCTGGATTTAAAGGCGTTTACTTCTTCAGTCAGAACTTTAGTCATATTGGACATGGTTTGTGGAGTATAGTGATGCCCATACATTTTTTCGATTAAATCAGCAATTTCAGACATCGTAACACCTTTTTCGAATAAATGGATAATAGTGGTTTCCAATGTATCGTTTGTTCTTTTGTAGGCTGGTAAAGTTTGTTGTTTAAACTCACCATTACGATCTCTAGGTATTTCCAATGTTAATTCACCATATTCGGTTTTGATTGATCGAAAGTAAGAACCGTTTCTCGAATTACCTGAATTAAAACCAGTGCGATCATATTTTTCGTAATCTAAAAAAGCCGTTAATTCAGTCCGTAGGAGTGTGTTTATCGCTTTTTCTAAGTGCGAACGGAATAATTCATTTAAATCGCCTTTAGTGACTAGAGTTTGCACAATTTCTGTAGTAAAATCATTCATAGGGAAGTCCTCTTTTCTGTGAATTGGTTGTCGTTAACTTTATTCTACAGAAGGGACTTCCTTTTTTGTATGGATTTTTTCATTTACACAAAATATTTTACACTCTCTTAGTTTAATTTGACATACGAAAAAGTATGAATCATTCTGCTATAGATAATTACTGATTTTTCAACAATTATTTTATTTATAAGGTGATTTTTTTATATGAACGTTGATCCCCCTCCATAGTTTCTCCATAAATTTGGGTTATACTAATACTGAATACAACGGTATTAGGAGGAAGTAAAATGAAAAAGAATACACTTATTACCCTATTAATAGTTTCTTTGATTTTATTAATAGTTGTATCCATTACTTTAATTCTAACCTATAACAAAACAAATTTTTCCTTAAACGATGATAATGAGGAACAAATAGGAATGTTCAATAATGAAACAAATTCTATGATGGGAAATGGTCAGATGGAATCAAATAATAGTATTGACATCATTAATAATTCTCAGGTACAGAATAAACTCAAGTTACCTCAACTTTTGGAAAGTGACCAAGAAACTTCAACAGATGTTTTTTATACTATAACAACTCAATCAGGAACAACCGCATTCAAAGATGGAAGTTTAACAGAAACGTATGGGTATAACGGTTCCTATCTCGGTCCTATCATACGTATTCACAAAGGTCAGAATGTACATCTTACTACCATCAATAAATTGAAAGAAAATACTTCTTTTCATTGGCATGGTTTAAAAATACCCTCAAATGTTGACGGTGGCCCCCATAGTCCTATCAAACCAAATGGAACAGCCACCGTTGATTTCACAGTAATGCAAGAAGCTGCTACGTTATGGTTTCATCCCCATCCTGAAGGTCGTACTGGTGAACAAGTCTACAATGGATTGGCTGGATTAATTTATGTTGAAGACGAAAACTCTGATTCATTGGATCTTCCCAAAGATTATGGTATGAATGATTTTCCAATCATTGTTCAAGACCGTTTTTTTGACGAAGACAACCAATTTAATTATCAAGACATCCGAAATGTGGATGGTACACAAGGAGATACTCTGTTAGTAAATGGAACAATCAATCCTTATATAGAGGTAAAAAATGAACAAATAAGGTTGCGTCTTGTCAATGGTTCGAATGCACGTAATTATCAGTTTAACCTATCGAGTAAGGAAAAATTTTATCAAATCGCTTCTGACGGAGGTTTTCTGAATGAACCGGTACAGATGGATACTCTTCAATTAGTTCCTGGAGAAAGAGCTGAAATTGTAGTCGATTTAAGTGACTATAAAAATGGAACTATCGTGCAATTAATGGACGGAAATGCTGAAGTCCTTTCCATAAAGGTTGTGGAAGAAATAAATTCTGAGGTTGGATCATTACCGAAAACTTTAAATGCTATTTCAAATGATTTTGATAAAGTTTCTGTTCCAGATAAAAAAATTACCTTCAGCGGTATGGGAAATATGGTTGCTATTAATGGAAAACAGTTTGACATGGATCGGATGGATCTACAGGCAAAAACAGGTACCACAGAAATATGGGAAATAAATAATTTAAATGATATGATGGGTGGGATGATACATCCTTTCCATTTACATGGCGTTCAGTTCAAAGTATTAGACCGGAATGGAAAAATTACACCTGCAAACGAACAAGGATGGAAAGATACGATAGCATTATATCCTGGAGAAAAAGTTCAGATTGAAGTTGAATTTTCAAAAAAGGGGATTTTCATGTACCACTGTCATATTCTTGAACATGAGGACAACGGAATGATGGGACAAATAATTGTAGAATAAAAAATTTAAAACCTGTTACAGACAAATTAATGGAGGCAAGGGATTTTGAAAATATTAATTGTAGATGACGAACCAAAAATATTGGATATTGTGGAAGCTTATCTCACTATAAAAAGGTTTCAAGTATTCCGTGCTTCTAACGGAACGGAAGCAATGGAAAAATTTGAATTGGTGCAGCCAAATTTAATCGTGCTGGATCTCATGTTACCCGATATATCCGGTACAGTTATTTGCCAAAAAATAAGAAAAACTTCTGACGTACCCATCATTATGCTGACTGCGAAGTCTACAGAAAATGATATTCTAAACGGTCTACAGATTGGGGCTGATGACTATATAGTAAAACCATTCAGTCCTAAAGAATTGGTTGCACGTGTAGAAACCGTCTTGCGTCGATCGGACTCGTCTGTTGTAACAGAAACTAAGTGGTCATTTGATAAAGGAAATTTGGTAATCTATCCTGAAAATAAACAGGTTTTTAAAAATCAGAATGAAGTCATCTTAACACCTACTGAATTTGAACTATTGACACTATTTGCTTCCTATCCAAAAAAAATATTTTCTCGAGAACAATTATTAGAAAACGTGAAAGGACTTGAGTTTGACGTTCTTGATCGTATCATTGATTCTCATATTAAAAACTTGCGACAAAAAATTGAGGATAACACAAGACAGCCCTATTTCATCCTAACAGTTTACGGCATGGGTTATCGATTTGGTGGGAAAAAAGATGAATCGTACAATTAAGTGGCAGTTTATATTTTCATTTGTTTCTATCTCGTTCATTATAATTGGCGCATTTAGTATCATGACGTTAAGTCTAATGGATAATCACTTTGCTAAATATGTTGCCGAGAGACAAGAGTCTGAAATAGGAGAATATACCACTAGTTTAGAGAGAATTTATGAAGAGAATGAAGGATGGCCAAATACTGCTGATTTTGAATCTATCGGTTTAGAGTCGTTACACAATTTAATTATATTGAAGGTATATGACAATGAAAAAAATTTACTCTGGGATCCTGCTTCTTCAGATGAGTTGGGGAATAAACAGAAAATGCAAGATAACGCTTCCTATATGGATAAAATAATGGGCGAGATGGAGCATGACTATGTAGAAAAAACGGTTCCTTTATTTAATGGCGAACAAAAAATTGGAGAAGCTCTCATCAGTTATATGGGTCCCACTGCGTATTCAGAACATGATGCTTTATTTATTGCAGATATGAAGAATAATCTTATTATAGTAGCCATTGTAGCTTTAATTCTTTCTATCTTTTTTGCTGCTTTGGTTGCTAAAAAGATAAGTGGACCTATAGTGAGAGTAAAGGATTTTACAAGAGAAATTGCTAAAGGAGATTACACAAGTTTATCTCCTGAAAAAACTGATATCAAGGAACTAGATGAACTCATTTCATCTGTAAATGCTCTTTCTGTTCAACTTGAGAATCAACAAGATATCAGAAACCAATTATCTTCCGATATCGCTCATGAGATTAGAACTCCATTGACAACACTAAAAGGAAGTCTGGAAGCTATGATAGATGGAATATGGGAAATAACAGATGACCGACTTCAAAGTTGTTATGATGAGGTGAACCGTATTACCCGCCTTATAGGAAGCATTGATAAAATTAATGAAATTGAAAGTCATCAGGATAGTTTAAACAAAACATCTTTCGATTTATATGCTCTCGCGGAAAATATATCTTCTAATTTTGAAGCTCTTTTTGTTAAGAAAAATATTTATTATGCATTAAATGGGGATCCTCTATTCATTACCGCTGATAAGGACAAAATAAGTCAAGTCATTACAAATCTTTTATCCAATGCTGTTAAATTTACACCCCCAGAAGGAATAATAACGCTAAAAATTAGCAACGAAAAAAATCAAGCTTTATTGACTATCGCAGATACGGGAGAAGGAATTCACCCAAAAGAAATTAATCGTATTTTTGAAAGGTTTTATATGTCTGATCTTTCAAGAAATAGTTTTCTAGGCGGGCAAGGAATTGGCTTATCTATCGTAAAAAGTATCATAAAGGCTCATCATGGCAACATAACAGTCAAAAGTGATTATGGAAAAGGTTCTACATTTACCGTTATTCTTCCTGTCAAAAGATAGTAATCATCAAAAAAAGCGGTTCACTTTTATGTAAAGTGAACCGCTTTTTCAGCTTCATGCTAAAGTTTTTCATTTAATTTAGGCCTAATTAAGATTTTTAAACGTTAGAATAATTTATCTCTTTTCAGAAATCATTAAGTTGATTTTTTAGTTTAACTTAGCACTAATAATCATTTCAGAGTAATCCCATTTGGTGTTTCACCAACCTCAACCGTGGCAATAACTTCACTAGTCTCATTCTCAATAACACTGACCGTATCATCGAATGCATTCGTGACAAAGGTGTATTGATCATCTTCACTAATGACAACTCCATGTGCACCGCTACCCACTTCGATTGTTTCGACCACTTCATTACTATTTAAATCAACCTTTGAAACGGTATTGGAAGGATTCTCTTCGGTACCTTCATTTGCCACAAATACATATTGATCATCATGTTGAACAAACAACTGGATAGGACCATTTCCAACTGCTACTTTCTCAACTTTATTGGTTGTCAGATCAACGATTGCTAACGCATTTTCTCCATTTAATGTTACTAAGAGCGTTTGTCCATCTGAGGTGATACCAGTTGTAGCTGGAGTACTGCCAACAGTTATTCTATTAATTTCTTCCATACTTTCTAAATCAAGGACGCTTACAGTGTCTTCACCCATATTGGCAACGTAAGCCGTTTTTCCGTCTTCAGCGATTCTAAAACCGTGTGGACCTTCGCCTGTTGGGATTGTTTCAACCACTTCATAAGTAGATACATCAATGACTGAAACAGTGTTCTCTCCATTATTGGAAACTGCTGCATAGTTGCCATCGTTAGTGAAAACGATATGAGCAGGGTGACTCCCTACTTCAACTTCTGCAAGTTTTTCACCTGTTTCAGCATCATAAAAAGCTGCAATACCTTTTTCATCGTCACTTTCATTACTCATACTAGTATCATTATCTTCGTCGTGCTCCATCTCCATACTTTCATCACTCATACTGGTATCACTATTTTCGTCGTGTTCCATCTCCATACTTTCACTACTATCTGCACTGTCTTCAGCATGTCCCTCGCTGGGAACAATTGTTACACCAATGACTTTTTCATCAGGTGAAATTTGTACATTATGTGCGGATCCATCGATGGCAATCGTATCCACAACTTCGTGCGTTTGAGCATCTACTTTTGTAACACTTCCAGTATCGGAAGTGTAATAGGCTTCTGTTTGTTCCTTATTTCCTTTTTTAGAACTCGATTGAGACTCACTAGTTTCTTGTGACGTTGATACAATTTCTTGTTGAGAAGAATTTTGACTACTTGTTGAATCTTCTTGACCACAAGCTGCCAGCAAGAGACCCACTGACGACAATAGTGCTAAAGTGATTCTTTTTTTCATTTTAATATCTCCTTTTTATTACATACTTTTTACTTTTTGTACTATTTTTATTGATCTACAATTGCCTGAATTATTCATAATTTTTCCGTAGGTTTCTGAAAAGATTGTGGCACTGTCATTTCATCACGAAAAGGACAAAATATTCTGGCAGGAACCCTTTTGTCCAAAATCGGGAGTTAATAAAGAATATACAATCCCTATTTTTGAACTATGAATAATTCAGGCTAATAACAGGTATTTACTTCATCAAATAGTCTTTATTTATAACCATACTATTGTAGATGTTTCTTTCTTTCCAAATAGTCTTCCTCAGAGATATTTCCTTTCGCATATTCTTTCTGAAGAAGTTCTAAAGGTGTTTCTCTATTAGAACTTTGATTCGGTTGATTGAAAAATAATTTCCCAATCAGAAACACTACCACAACCAACAATAGAATCCAAAAAAATCCCATAAACATCATAGTTCCCATTCCTCCTCTATAAAAAAAATTTAGACATTCAGACATGGCTATTCCTTCTTTCCTTCTCTTTATTAAATTTTTTCATCTGATTCAATTTTTTTACTAGTTTTTAGATCAGTCATTCCTTCTAGATAATAGAGTTTTGAAGGATAATCTTGTCTACGGAGATACCATATAAGGATGGATCCTATGAATAGGACAATAGACAAAGCCTGTGAAACACGCAGGAAGTCACCAATCCATAGACTATCCGTTCTCATGCCTTCAATAAAGAACCTTCCAGTTGAGTACCAAAGCACGTAACTTAACGCTACTTCCCCTTGTCGTAACAACTGTTTACGATTCCGTAGAATGATAATGATCACAAATCCTAATAGGCTCCATAATGACTCGTACAAAAATGTCGGGTGGTAATAAGTACCATTAATATTCATTTGTTCAATGATAAATTCAGGCAAATAGAGATTTTCCAAAAATTGACGGCTGACGGGTCCCCCATGTGCCTCCTGATTCATAAAGTTTCCCCATCGACCAATAGATTGAGCCAGTAGCACACTAGGTGCTAAGATATCTAACAGAAGAGCTAAAGCAATTCCTTTTTTCTTTGTATACCAATATACGGTAAGTCCACCTGCAATCAAGCCACCATAAATCGCAATTCCACCATTCCAGATGGCTATGATTTCGCCTGGATTTTGCAGGTAATAATCCCATTCAAATAAAACATAGTAGAGACGGGCACCTACGAAACCAATCGGAATGGCCCATAGAGCTATATCAATAATGGTATCTTCTTTAAGCCCTCTTTTTTTTGCTTCTCTTGTAGCTAAAGAAATAGCTACAAATATTGCTACAGCAATGATAATACCATACCAGTAGACCCGAAACGGTCCAACTGAGATAGCAATAGGATCAATTTTACCAAGTAGTCCATTCATTCCTTAATCTCCTTCTTATAAGTTACTTTCTATTGCTCAACTATCTAGGCAAACTTACTTATAATTGATTACCTACATAATTGAGAGGTACTTTTATCCTATTTCTATAAGGCTAAGTACGGCGCAGGATCTACTCGTGTGTTGTTGTCGTAAACTTCAAAGTGTAAGTGAACGCCTGTGGAGGCTCCTGTTGTCCCCATTGTTCCTATCTGCTGACCTTGTGATACTAGTTGTCCAGGGGAAACTAACAAACTACCTGCCTTCATATGAGCATAAAGGGTTTGAAACCCATTCCCATGATCAATTTTCACGTAGTATCCCCATGAGCTATGGTACCCAGCTACTAGCACTGTGCCACTTTTAGCAGCTACTATTTGACCGCCCCCAGCAAAATCAATTCCACCATGTAACTTACGCTCGCCAGTAATCGGGTGGATTCGATAGCCAAATGGTGAGGTAGTATAGCCATTGCTCGGGCGAATAAAATCAGAATTACTGGCTTCCAAAGGTATTTCATTAGATGAAGGATTCTCAGAACCAGCAAGTGAAGAATTAGTAGAGCTGATAGAGCTATCTTGTTTGTTAACGACTAAACTTTCTTCTTCAAATTCTTCAGACATGATTTCACCAGCAGAATCTTCAGCTGCTTTTTGAGCCGCTGCTTGTTTCGTCTTTTCTTCTTCAATAATTCTCTCGCGCTTTTCTTCTAATTCGCCTGATAACATACTGGTTTGGGCAGCAACTGCTTGTTGCTCTTTGACAAATGCTGTTTTTTCCAATGCTGTCATATCATAAGCTGCAGCCACTTTAGTAATTTTGTCATCTAGTTCTGATTTTTGAGCTACAAGATTACTTTTATTTACTTCAATACCACTTTTTAATGTTTCAATTGCCAATTTCTCTTCTTCTGCTTTTTTTTCATTTTTTTCGAGAAGATTCTTATCATTTTCTTGAACAATAACGATTTCTTTATTAGCCGTTACCAATTGGTTAACAATGCCTATACGACCAACCAAATCTGTGAAGGTTCCAGAAGAAAATACAACATCTACTAGATTGGAGACATTACCATCTGTTTGTACTGCACGTGCCTGAGACTTTAATTTTTTTTCGCGTTGTAAAATAAGTTCTTTCAAGGAATTAATTTCTGTTTGCAACTTTTCAATTTTCCATTTTGATTCTTCTAAATTTTTTTCTTCTTTTTGTAATTGTAGAACAAATCCGTCAATTTTCAGCTGTAATTGTTTCACATCTTCCGTAAGAGTTTCTTTTTCTGTTTCTAAACTGCCTAGTTGGTCTTCTTTTTCTTGAATGTCACTATTTATCTGAGTCGACTGCGTTTCAAGTTCTTGTTTTTTCTGCTCTAATTGCTCTGTCGTTTCTGCATTTACTGTAAGAGGTAAATAACTTGAATTTATCATTAAAGCAGCAACAAACACACCGGCTAATAGTCTTTTTTGCATATGTACCTCCAATAAGTATTTTTATGGTTTCATTTTTGATCATAGGCTTAAAATTATGTATTGTGTCAAGATTATACAAATAGCCTTTATAAATTATTTATCCTTATACCAAGGGGTATTTCTGTCTATTTCTTCTATTTAAAGTAGTCTTCTATTGTATTTTAAAAGTTCTTACATTAGAGACTATCTATTGAATTTTCCAGATTAAGTACGTCTTTTTTTATTTGATTATAATTAAAAAAAGAGTCTTTCAAAAAAATTGATTACGACAACTAAAAATTACAATGACTATTATTCACTCCCTCACCTTTCCTATTATAGTCATAAAATAGTTTATCCTGGTGAACCCTTTATTCATTTGCTTCCCTACTTCACCACTATACAATTCAATTGTGTGGAAGTTATGTAGTTACTATAAATTTCCTTTCTACATAACATCCACACAATGATTTGTTATTCTATAATTGTTAAGAGCTTATAGTACCTTAAAGGTCAAACATATTACTTAGCTCTTTATTTAACTTACTTGATAAAAGAAAGGATGATTTTAATGGAAACGATTTTATTTTTTATCATTATGATTGTTGGGCACGGATTAATGATGTTTATGATGCCTGGAATGCATGGGGGGCATGGAAAAAAACATAATCATGGCGAAAAATCTTCAGATGATGTAGAACTATTAAAAACAGAAAACGAAGAATTAAAAGAAGAACTGCACGCAGTAAAATCAAAATTAAACAGATAATAGATACGAGGTTTACTAACCATGAAATCAACAGTCATTTACTTATTGGGATTTTTTTGTCTATTCTTTTTCATTCTTTCAGTATCAATTGCCATTACCATCAACTTTACACCGCTATACACATTTGATATCACTTATCTGAACATAGCAGATGAAATTGGAATGACAAAAGAGGTTATATTAAAGAATTACGGTGTATTAATAAATTACTTGAATTTTCCTTGGATAACGGAGCTTAAGATGTCTGACTTTCCAAGTTCTGAAAAAGGCTTATTTCATTTTTTTGAAGTGAAAAAGTTGTTTTTGCTTGATTACGTTACCTTAGTAATCTCCGGTATCGGATCCATTTTATTTCTAAACTATCTAAAAAGAAAAAAAGGAATGTGGAAACTTGTTCGTTTCTTTCAGTGGGGATCCATCATACCGCCACTATTGATTGTCACTTTATTTATCAATTTTGATACACTATTCGTCTTGTTTCATAAAATATTTTTTAACAATGATGCTTGGTTATTCAATCCTAGCACCGATCCGATTATATTAGCTTTACCCGAAGCATTCTTTATGCATAGTCTTATATTGGCATTTGGAGTAATCGAATTTTTGTTTATAATAGGGTATTTCATTTCAAAGAAACAATGGGTAAAATACGAAAAAAAGACTCCTTGAATATATCAAGGAGTCTTTTACACTGGTTTCTCTGCGTACGAATTTATTACAAGTATTTTTATCAAAAGAATTAATTGTGCTATTAAGTTGATTAAACAAAAAGATTACACCTAGAAATCACTCTATAATTGTAGTGTCAAAACCAACATTAAGAAGAAACAAGATGTACTCAGTCGTATCATCAAAATTTCAAATTTTGAAAACTTATTACTTATTTTCCAAGCGTATTTGTTAGTGATTCAAAAGTCATGGTTTCAATTAGATGGATAACTTATTCATATTATTTTTGCATCGCTGAGATAGCCATAAAATATCACTGAACCCTTAAACCCTCTATATGTATAGAGGAAAAAATAGATTTGCCCATCATAGACAAATGCAGCTCGTTCTTCTTCAAGGGCAAGCCTTTAGCAAGATAAATAAAAAGACTATTTTGTTGAATCAACAGATAGTTGTTATTTTGAGGATTTTTATATGAAATATTCACATCTTCTGCACTCACGCAACAGGTGCGCGTTGCTTTAAGTGAAACAGTTATTACCGTCCGATTTTTCTTCTTCATCCACTCTTGTACTGCCTCATCCACTTTAATAGATATAGCCATTTTTCTATCACTATCCTTTTTTAGACTAATCAGGATTTTATCTAATTATACCGCAAATAATTTGGCCGTTAAAATAGACCAATATAAGTTAAGGAGAAAGTAATTTTATATTGCCCCAATAAAAAGAACACATCTCCGGATCCGTTACACTGGTAGTGCCAAAACCACTATTAGTAGGAACTGAGACGTGTTCATATAAACTATTTACTTTATACTGCTTTTTTTTCTAATCGTAAAGTCATCGCGTTAATGGCCACGATAACTGTTGAAATTGACATTAGGACAGCTCCGAAAGCCGGTGCTAACGTAATCCCTATCGGTGCTAAGATACCTGCTGCTATCGGGATAGCGATAAAGTTATAGCCGGCACCCCAAATTAGGTTTTGTTTCATCTTACGCGTTGTTTTATTGGCTAGTTCGATAAACGATTCAATGTCTCCCGGATCGGACCGAACTAAAACGACATCAGCTGAATCAAGGGCTACCTGAGTACCTGCTCCAATAGCCACACCAACGTCAGCCAAGGCTAGTGATGGGGAATCATTCACGCCGTCACCTACCATGATCACTGTCTTGCCTTCTTTTTTCAATGATTCAACTAAATCATATTTGTCTTGCGGAGATTGGTTTGCTTTATAGTCGATTCCCAATTCTTCTGCAACCCCTTGAGCGGCTTTTTCATTATCACCGGTAGCCATAATGGGCTTGATACCCCTAGCTTTCAATACTTCCATAAGTTCTTTACTAGTTGATTTCAATTCATCCCCTAAAGCAACAGCACCGATAGCCTCCCCTTCTTCAACTAAAAGACTAACCGTTGATCCTTTTGGAATCTCAAAATCAACTTTCTGTCCAAATGCTTTTTGACTGATTAATTCATAGCGACGTCCATTTGCTTCACCTTCAACCCCAGCACCGGATACTACATTGATAGAATCAAAGTTAATCGGTTTAACTTTTTGTTTTTCAGCAAATCCTACGATTGATTGCGCAATTGGATGGCTGGATCCTCCTTCGATGCCGGACATTAAGGCAAGCACTTCCTCTTTACTATAGTCTTTACTTAACGATTCCGCATTTAAGACTTTAAATTCCCCGGAGGTCAATGTTCCAGTTTTATCTAAAATCATTACATCAGCCTTTGTAGCCAATTCCAATGCTTCACGGTCTTTGACTAATAATCCGTGGCTTGCACCTAAACTGGTACTTCGTGAGACAACAAGAGGAATCGCTAACCCTAAAGCATGTGGACAAGCAATTACTAAGGTGGTTACCGTAAAGATAATGGCGGTTTGTACATCGGTTATAAACAGCCAGACTATAAAGGCAATCAAGGCTACAGCTATAGCAACATAAAACAACGAGCTTGCTACTTTTTTGGCAAGATTCTCTGCTCGAGAGGGTTGGCTTTGTGCCTGAGCAACTAACGTTTGTACTTGGGAGATGAACGATTTGTCGCCGGTTTCTTGTACCTCAATATATAAGACACCTTCTTGGTTTGTTGACCCCCCAATTACTTGGTCTCCAGCATTTTTTTCAATCGGTTTCGATTCACCAGTCAAAAGAGCTTCATTGACTCGTGATTGTCCTCTTTGGATCACGCCATCTGCTGGAATATTTTCGCCAGCCTGAACGCGTATAACATCCCCCACTTGCAGTTGGGATACAGGACGGGATTCGACAGCATCATCTTCCAAAACAACATATGCATCTTTCGGTACTAATTCAGCAAGGGACTTCTGAGCATTTCCAGCTTCTCCTAATGCTTTCATTTCAATCCAGTGACCAAGCAACATAATTAGGAGCAGTGAGGCAAACTCAAAGAAAAAGTCCATCATGTGTTCACCCGTAACGTACCGAGCGATAACGGCATAAACACTGTATAAATAAGAGACACCTATCCCTAGTGTAATGAGCGACATCATTCCTGGATCTTTTTGTTTAAACTCATCAATAGCACCCATATAAAAGGGTTTCCCACCATAAATTATCAATATGGTAGATAATACAGCAGCCAGGATATCTGAATAGAGAAACGAAATTTGAAATGGCAGGCTAATGCCCATCATTGGAGTCAGTAACATAACAACGATTCCAAGTGGCAGAGATTTTAAGAATATGGCTTTAAAACTTCCATGATGATGGTGTTCGTGACCACTATTTCCGGCATGTCCCTCATGATCATCGTGAGCCATCTTGCTATGATCCATTTTACTGTGATCCATCTTGCTATGATCCATTTTACTGTGATCCATCTTGCTATGATCCATTTTACTGTGGTCTATATGTTCATGATCTGGCTGTTTCCCCTTTTTGTCATTCATAGCTCTTTCCTCCTTTAAAATAATACCCCTAAGCAAAATAATCCCGCTTTTCCTCTATTTCTATACTGTTAGAGGAAAAAAAGTAAGATTTACAAAAATCGTAAAAATAGTGAAGGGTGATATACCCATTTTAGCACCTTATCCATTTATTACAGAATATTTGGTATCAGAAAGAGCGGAGACAAGCTTATCTTTATCAATATCAGATTGGCTTTCAAGAACCGCTTTTTTATTCACCAAATCGATTGCAACTGACTCTACGCCTTCAATGGCTTCAAATCTTTCTTGCACTGTGTTAGCGCAACCTTCACATTTCATGCCTTCTACCAATACTTCTCTTTTCATAATAAATTCCTCTTTTCTTTTATTTTTTATTTCATTTCTTCTCTATTCTATATAGAAGTAGATTTAAATCTTTAGGAAGTTAAGGGACCACCGGACTACCCTAACTGAAAATTATAACGAATTTCTTTGCAACAGTGACAATCAATCGATTCAATGACTCTCCCTAATAAATAAGGAGTATCAGATAATGACGTCAGAAAATCAAGCTGAGAACTACTCTTTTGTCTATGAACAAAGACTATTTTTTTGTGTAAACTATTGAAGACTTTTTCAACAGTTGATTTAGATATAATCTTCTTTTCTATTGTATCTGAGCATTTCTCACATTCTATTCCTTCAATAATCAATCCTGTCTTCATATTTATACTCCCTATCAGTACTATTTTCGTCAGCTATTTAGCTAGTTACTTAACAGAAGAAGGTTTGAATCTTTTTAATCGTAATGCGTTTATTAGTACAGATACAGAGCTAAAGCTCATTGCTGCGGCTGCAATAATTGGACTCAATAAAGGGCCTCCGAAGAGATATAGTAGTCCCATTGCCACTGGAATGCCTAATATATTGTAAGCAAATGCCCAGAATAGGTTTTCCTTGATATTTTTGATTGTGGCTTTACTTAATTCGACCGCTGTTGGAACGTCCATCAAATCACTTCTCATCAAAACAATATCAGCTGATTCCATTGCAACATCTGTACCGGAACCAATCGCGATACCAGTATCCGCTTGCGCTAAGGCTGGAGCATCATTGATACCATCCCCGACCATGGCAACTTTTTTACCTTCAGCTTGTAGTTTTTTCACTTCATTCGCTTTATCTTCTGGCAATACTTCACTCATTACACGATCGATACCAACTTGTTTAGCAATCGCTTCGGCAGTTCGTTTGTTATCTCCTGTAATCATGGCTACTTCAATACCCATTCTGTGTAATTTTTCAATGGCTTTTAAACTATTTTCTTTAACGGTATCAGCAACGGCAATAATACCGGCAATGTTTCCATCCTTCGCAATATACATGGGCGTTTTACCTTGATCAGCTAACTTATCTGAAGCTGCAGCTAATTTTTCCAACGAAATACGGCTTTCAGTCATTAGTTTTTTATTGCCAAGCAATAAATGTTGACCGTTAATAATTACTTCAATACCCAATCCAGGAATGGCCTTAAATGATTCTGTTTTAATTAATGCCAAGTTTCTTTCTTTTGCTCCATTCACAATGGCTTCACCCAGTGGATGCTCAGAACCTTTTTCGGCAGAGGCAGCTAAAATCAATAGGTCAGTTTCAGAAAGACCATTTGTAGTCACAATATCGGTTACCTTTGGTTTTCCTTCTGTAATAGTTCCTGTTTTATCAAAAATAATTGTCCCAATTTTATGAGTGGTTTCCAAAGCCCCACCACTTTTAATCAAAACTCCATTTTCGGCTCCTTTACCCGTTCCAACCATGATAGCTGTTGGTGTTGCCAAGCCCAATGCACATGGACAAGCGATAACCAGTACCGAAATCGTAATGGTTAAAGCAAAAATCCAAGATTCTTGTCCTAAGAAGAACCAGGCTAGACCAGCTAGAACAGCTAGAACTATTACAATTGGAACAAAAATACCAGAAATTTGGTCAGCTAATTTGGCAATCGGAGCTTTTGAGCCTTGGGCATCTTCCACCAATTTAATGATTTGAGATAAGGCAGTATCTTTCCCAACTTTTGTTGCTTTGTATTGGAAACTTCCGTTTTTATTAATGCTTGCACCAATAACGTTGTCGCTTGGTTTCTTTTCCACCGGCATACTTTCACCGGTCAACATCGACTCATCGATTGAGGTATTTCCCTCCATTACGATTCCATCAACCGGTAGTTTTTCACCGGGGCGAACAACAATAATATCTTCAACCTGAACTTCATCAATTGCTATTTCCATTTCTTGATCGTTGCGCAATACACGTGCTGTTTTTGGTGCTAGACCCATCAGTTTTTTTATCGCTTCTGACGTTTTACCTTTTGAAACTGCTTCGAAATATTTTCCTAATGTAATCAGCGTTAAAATGACAGCTGCAGATTCATAATAAAGAACCATCGTGAAGCTGGTATCGCCCACATAAATCATATAGGTTCCAAATAGACTATAAACAAATGCGGCACTGGTGCCGAGTGCAACAAGAGAATCCATATTTGGATGTCCTTTAAATAAGGTTTTGAATCCAACCGTAAAGAAACTGCGACCATAATACATGACTGGAAGTGTTAATATTAATTGAGTTAGAGAAAAGGTTATAGGAGACATCATTGGATCAACAATTTCTGGTAGTGACAAACCTAACATATGCCCCATGGCAATATATAGTAATGGTAATGTGAAAATAGCCGACATTAAAAATCTGTGCCACATCTCTTTAATATGCTGTTGTTTTTTTTCACGGTCCAAATCGACTGCTGCTGCAGAGTCGACTTCCTCATGAGCTTCATACCCAGCATCGGTTACGGCTTTTGTTATATCCGATACATTCAATACGGTTGGATCATACTGGACTGTCATTTTTTCAGTTGCCAGATTAACAGCTGAGTTGTTCACCCCTGCAAGTTTTTGCGTTGCCTTCTCAATGGTTTGTGCACAAGAAGAACAAGTCATTCCTTCTATGTTAAACGTCTTTTGAAGCGTATTTGGTTTCGCTGTATACCCTGCATCTGTTACAGCTTTTTGAATATCTGATTCTGTCAAAGATAATTCATTAAATTGGATAGTCATTTTTTCAGTAGCTAAATTAACATTTGCTGCTTTTACACCTGGTAACTTACTTGTAGCTTTTTCAATTGTTTGTGCACAAGAGGCACACGTCATACCCTCTATGCTAAACACTTTGCTTTCCATTCTTATCCCCCTCTGTTAGGAATGATGTAAGTGACATTCACATTGTCCCGTTACACATTCACACGGAACTACTTCCAAAGCGCTTTCTGATTTTTTCTGCAATAGTTCCATTAAACTTGCAATATCCTTTTTGCTCAGTGCTGCTTCCTCTACCAAATCAGCAATGAACTTGCCAATATGTTTGTTACAAACCCGAGAAAGGATATCTTCTGTGTATACATCCATACTCTCTTGCTCACTAACTTTCGCAGTGTAAATGAACTTTCTTCCTTCTGGAGAAGTAGCCAGTGCGCCTTTTTCAACCAAACGGCCTATCAACGTTTTGATTGTTGGGGCCTTCCATTGCATTTTACTCTCTAAAATTTCGATGATTTCTCGACTGGTCACTGACCCGTGTGCCCAAACAACCCGCATGACTTCCCATTCAGCGTCTGTAATTTTAATTTGGATATTCATCACCATTATTTCTCACTTCCCTTTTACGTTTACAATCGTAACCTACAACCATAGTCTACACTCGTAAACTATGGTTGTCAAGGAATTTTTATTGCGTCTCATATAAAGCATTAAAAATACCTATCTACCTTTAGATGATACACGCACCTTCCATATAGATACCAGGCATCAGATGAATAAGGAGTTAAACCAACTTCGAAAAGTGTTCTACAAGACGGATCATATTGCTTACAAAGCCATATTCGTTATCGTACCAAGCAACTGTTTTAACCAATTGTCCCCCATTTGCATCTAATACTTCTGTTAACGTTGCATCAAAAACGGATCCATGTGTATCCCCCACGACATCGGAGGAAACAATTTCATCCTCAGTGTACCCATATGAATCATTCGCGGCTGCCTTCATCACTTCGTTAATCTGATCAACGGTTACCTCTCTATCCAACACCGAGAACAGTTCTACAAAGCCCGCAGTAATGACAGGAACCCGTGTGGTGGTACCCGTAATGATCCCTTTAACCTCTGGAACGACTTTTCCTAATGCGTTGGCAGCGCCAGTCGTAACAGGAATGACATTTTGAGCACCTGCGCGACTTTTACGTCCCCCGGAAGCATCTTGCATGTTTTGTGTCGCTGTATAGGCACGCGATCCTGACATCAGGCCTCGTTGAATCCCAAACTCGTCCACTAATATTTTTGTCATTAAGGCTAAACCATTTGTCGTACAGGAAGCGGCGGAAATAATTTTGTCACTTGGACTCAAAATCTCTTGGTTGACACCAAAGACAACGACTTTCGTTTCTTCATCTTTAGTTGGTGCTGAAATAATTACTTTTTTAGCTCCAGCGTCTATGTGTGCCTGTGCTTTTTCATTAGTTGTGTAGAAGCCTGTACATTCCAAAACGATATCAATGTCCAAATCGGACCATGGTAGTTTTTTGGCATCCTTTTCTTCGAATGTTTTAACTTCTTTGCCATCAACCAGAATTGAATCGCCTCTTACCTCGATATCATAAGGGAAAATCCCATATGCAGTATCGTATTTTAAAGAGTAGGCTAAATCCTCATTATTTGTTAAATCATTTACTGCAACAACCTGTAGTTCTGAGTCCCTCAACTCTTTAATACGGCGAAATGCTAAGCGTCCAATACGACCAAACCCATTAATAGCTATTTTTATTGTCATTTAATCTCATTCCTCCTTTTTTCATTTTGATTACAATTGTAATCTGCTTAATAATTATAGATTACTCTTGTAAACTATAATTGTCAAGCTTTTTAATCCTTAGTTAAGAACAAAAAATTCGTTGTTCTTCAAAGACATTCTTTATCATAAATTTAGAATTTGTTTCATCGAAAGCCCAATTCGATAGGTCGAATCTAAATCTTACGTTAGTTTACGATTGTATTCCTTTGTATGCTCGCAGCCTATTCAGGTAAACAAATCACGTCAATAGTTCTTTTTGGAAAATTAAAAAGAAGAGCAGCTGAGAATTCCTCTCGGCTGCTCTTCCAATATTCTTTTTTAGATACATCCCTGTTTCTTACTCAGCAGAAAGCTCCGAGTCGGTTACCCATTTATGGTTCTCGACTTCCTCTCCACCCGTGGTTGGCTGGTAGTCAATCATGTATACTGTGGTGCTTTTAGCATCGTCAATCGTAGCCGTTGCGCCTTCCATGCCTTCCATGTGGTTGGCTTCCAAGGTTACCTCGTCTCCTGGTTCGAAAGGTTCCTCTCCTGCATCCGCAATCTCCTCGTGAATTACCCATTTGTGATTCTCTTCGCGCGGGCCGCCATTCGTAGGATCATAGGATACCTCGTAGGCTACAGTGTCAAAAGCGCCCACAATTGTTCCGGTAGCCCCTTCCATGCCGGCCATATGGTCGGTTTGGATAGTCACCGTGTCTCCAACTGTATAAGTTGGATTTTCTGCCTCTTGTAGACCTTCTGGTATTTCGCCAGAATCATCATGCATCATGCCTCCCATATCGTCCATACTTTCCGATTCATTCATCATATCAGACTCGGAACTATTTTCAACAGTTGGAGTACTGGATTGTTCACTTGTATCAACAGATTCTTGGTTGCCACTATCTTGGGGTGTGCAAGCAGCTAGCAGAGCTAAAGAGGATAAGGTTATTACCCCACTAATAATTTTCTTCTTATTCATAATCTACCTTCCTTTCGTTACGTCTGTAAACTTATACTGAGAGTCTAACTTTTTTATACGGAAAAATCAAATGATTCAATTTTTAGTAAGAATCGACTCAAATTAATTTTTTGATAAGTATTAAGAAAGTAAATGAAATTTTCGCCAAAATTTTAAAGTAAGCAAAAAAAATTAATTAATAGGATATTTGTTAAACTAATAAGCTATTAATGTAAGTATTTAAGTTAAGCTCTTTAGAACTTTTCTATTAAAATGCATTAATTTTAAGTTAAGAGAAACTTTTAGATGAGTTATATTTAGCTATTTTAGATAAAGAAGTTCACTACTGTTACATAAATATAGCTCATACAATACCAATAAAAAAAGAAACAGTATACTTACTGGAACGATTAAATGCATGAAATTACGTATAAACGTGTATCAAATAGAATAAGGGCTACCCTATCCTACTTTAATTACCTAACGAATCACTTTTTTTGTATAGGCTATTTTTAGGAAGCTCATCAATTTAAACGACGACTTCCAGTTTCAGATTTCCGCCTACAAATTCCACAATATCACTTAATATTTGTGTTTCCTTTTTTTACTCAAGAAATATAAGATCATTTTTTTCCAGTTAGAGTCGCTAATTCAGATTGAGTTAACTGTTTTTCTTCTCTAATTCTTAAAAGAATGTTTGCAGCTTGATAGCTAACTTCCGTTTCTTTCCATGCTTTAGCAAATTCTGGGACACCCTTTTGGGTATCAAAGTAGTGTTTTAATCTATTTTCCATCGTTTTCACCCTTTCTTCCTAGGTAGTCTTTACGATACTCTTTTGATTTAGTAATTTCTCTTGAAGGAGTTTTTTTGTGAAACCATGAGTAATAGTATACTTGCTATTGCTCTTATGGAAATATAAACACCTAAAAATATTGCTTGAGAATTTTACTTTAAGTAGGATTATTCAGTCCTTTAAGACATTATTCCATATTGACTATCGATAAGATAAGAAAATAATTGAAAATCCTATTTTAACTATGGAATTGACCGATATTTTTCTACCTTTCTATAGCGATAATAAAGAAAAGTTATGTAGATTAAATAACTCCATAAAATCTACATAATTCATTGTTATATTGATACAGGTTAATCGGCGTAATCATTGCTCTACGGAACCGCAAAGATTTATTGTGGCAAGGCGAAGCGGCCTTTAGCTATATGATCTGGTATTCAGTAGGAATTTTTTTTATAGAAGGCATGCGAACCGACAGCTTATGGATTGGTGATTTACTCCGGGTGTCACGAGGGCTATCTTTGATTCTATTTACTGGTGCCATTGGGATTTGTATATACCTCAGAAGAGATTACCCCATTAAATCCTACTATTTAGAAGGATGGCGACTCAAAAAGGAATAATAAACAGAGACTAGCATGGGTGAATAATAGAAGAGGAGGTGTTAAATATGTGGAATTGCGGGAATTTATTTACACAAGAAGGAATGGGTTGGATGATGTAGATGGGACTATTTTGAATTGTACTGATTGTCGTAGTATTGTACCTTGACATAAAGCTCCTCTCCGACTGGACAAATAATCGAAGTGGAAAAGAGACCCCACTGGAATTTCTTCAAAAAGAATTCGCTAGAGGAAACATCCCGGAAGAAGAGTACTTGAAGAGAAGAAAACATTTGGGGTGAACTAGAAAAAGTGTGCAGATAAGAGATGTGGAGGGCAATCCCAATTAAAAAATATCTAAAAAGTGTAAAACCTTTTACCATTATTATTGTCTCCCTGCTGATTATTGTTTCTGTGTTATCAGCGGTCATCTTTGCAGTACAAAATACGCAAAATGAAGCAAGCAAGCTATATGCAGTGATTTCTATCAATGGAGAGGAAGTAGACCGTTTCCTTTTGACAGAAAATGAGGAAAACCAGCTAATCACCTATTATCCGGCTCCCGGGAAGTATAATATTATCGAGATTGATGGGGAGCGGATTCGTAACAAGGAAGATAACAGCCCCCGGCAAATCGCTGTACGGACAGGCTGGATTCAAGATTCTGGACAAACTATCCTTAACTTACCCCATCGATTGATTATCGAAATCGTGTCCGATAATCCAGAAGAGGCAGAGATTGATGTCATTTCCCAGTAAAGAAGTTAAAACCACTCAAAAAGCACTCCAACTGATTTAGAAAGCTGCTGATAAGGTCAGATAGAAATATCTGTCTTTTTTGTATTTTTGTGGAAAAGAAATGCATACAAGGAAGGGATGAACATATTTCGGAATGAAGAACAGCTCATTACGAGCCCAAGACGGGTACGTACCGACATATCACCCAAGAGCTGCGCCGCCAAGGCCAGCACCACAACCATAAAAAGGTTCTGCGGCTCCTGAAGTAGCTGGGACTGAAATGTACAAAATCCACCCGTAAGTCCCGCCGCTACAGATTTTACAAGGGGGACCGTGGGCACATTGGCGGATAACCGCCTGAATCGTTGCTTCACTTCCACCATCTCGCTCCAGAAACTGGTGACGGACATCACGGAGTTCAATTAACTGGGAGAGGAGAAGTTCTACCTCAGCCCATTCCTGTACCTCTATAACGGATAAGTGGTCAGCTATGGTATGGGATAGTTTAAATAGTACAGAGAATAAAAGGAGAAGCTGCTTACAGATGAAAATAACAGATATACTAAAAATGGGTCATTTAAACTACAGCGAACCCTTGAATCAGTCACGAAACGTAAAAGGGATCACCGATAATTCAAATGAAGTCCGCCCTGGCTATATATTCATAGCAATCAAAGGGCACAAGGAAGATGGGAACATCTATACCCAGCAAGCCATTCTAAATGGGGCAATCCTGATCATTGGCGAAGATGATTTCACTAATTTAACCGTTCCCTATTTGAAAGTAAAAAATGCTCGAAAGACATTGGGTCAAGTGGCAAAGAAATTTTATAAAGATCCCTCAAAAAATAAAATTATGATCGGCATTACTGGGACAAATGGCAAAACAACAATCGGTTTCTTTATTAAACAGCTATTAGAAAAACAGGGTTACAGCGTTTCCTCGATTGGGACCATCTACAATGAAATCAATGGGAAAAGAATCCAATCCGTCAATACGACACCAAATGCAAAAACAATCAATCAATTGTTAACAGCCTCAACGGACCAAGTTGTGGTCATGGAAGTTTCCTCTCAAGGCTTAGCACAAAACCGTTTGGAGGGAATCCAGTTTGATTATGCTTTATTTAATAATTTACAGCATGATCATTTAGATTATCACGGCACAATGGAAGAATACTTTGAATGCAAAGCCTTGTTGTTCGAAAAACTTAAACTGGATGGTACAGCCATAATCAATTATAATGACCGCTGGGGCAAAAAACTGACCGAACGTTTGACTGCACAAGGAAAAAAAGTCATAACCGTTGGCGAAGAACCAACTAATCAGGTTCAAATTTTAGCTAAAGAGCTAAATAACGTTTCAGTAAGGTATAAAAATAAGGAGTATAACTTGCGTACACCCTTACCTGGAGTGCATAATTTAGAAAATTTAACGATGTCTAGTTGTGTCGCTCATGAACTAGAAGTACCTTATGAGCAAGTCACAACGTATATGTCGCAGTTTTCCGGTATTGCAGGACGATTTGAAATTTTTCACTTAGCCAATAAGGTAACGGTCGTCGTTGATTACGCTCATACACCAGATGCTCTGGCGACCTCGATCAATACAGCCATCAGCAATGGTGCAAAACGCATCATAACCGTATTTGGGTTTGCAGGCAATCGTGATGAATCCAAGCGAAAAGCGATGTTAGAAAATGTTTGCCGGTTAAGTACGTATGCTATTTTAACGGTAACCGAACTTTTTGGTTCAACAATCGACAACTTATATTCCGATTATATATCCATCCAAAAAGAGTGTCAGGTAGAAGAGAAAACGAGTATCATCATGGATCGAACATTAGCTATTCAAAAAGCGATTTGGGAAGCTCAATCAGGTGACTGGGTGTTATTATTAGGCAAAGGACATGAGCAATACAAAGAAAACTACTCTTTAAAGACTAAAACAGATCAAGAAACCGTACAATATTTGCAAGGACAAGGGAATCAGCTCTCAACCTTAAAAACGTTGATCGGTAATGAGAAAGAGTTGATTAATAAGTTACAACAAGGAAGAGAGAACTGACGATGAGCCATAACGGAAAAGAAAAAAATTCTTGAAATCATTCGTTAGAATCCTTTTATAGCAAAAAACTTACAAAAAATAAGCTTGGAATTAATAAAATATGTTTAATTAGATACACTATTAATGTTATAAAAACATGTATCGGGAATCCTATTCCAATAGGGTTCTTTTTTTATATCGCTCTTCAACACATGATTTCGTGGTATATCAAACAAAATCATGTATCGCTTTTGTAAGAGGAAAGGGATTTTAAATGAGTTACAACGTCCAACCATTAAGAATGCAACAAGATATAAACGACTTTTTATTCTGTTTGAGACGCAATAACAACGCATATCGAGATGTTTTTCTGTTTTTGATCAATATTAATAGCGGTTTGCGCACAGTTGTTTTTCCTTATTAAAAGTGATTATTTAGATTACATTCCAAAGTAGAAAGAAAAGTTACTAAAAACGTACAGTGATATTGAAATCGTTGTTACTACATATGGCTTTTTCAAATAGCGGTAATAACTGATTATTTCGTTTTATTCGTAAACTCCTTTAATAAACTAATCATTTTTTATTTAGACAAAAATCTTTTTCTGTAATGAAATAATTTTTTTTTGCGATTCTTTTCAATTTTTGAAAAAAGATTACCTTTTATCTTTCTTATTTTGCTGCTGAAGCTGCACTTGTTACACTTTTAGCTCGCATCATATACATTCTAGTAGCCATTTTACTACCTTGCATAGTTGCTTTACCGGATCCCGTTCCATACCACATGCTTCTTAGAACACTCGGACCGCGAATAATTAATACACCAAAACCAATTAGCAACATAAAGCTGTACCATTCAAAGGTTGTACTAGATAATACTTCTACAATTCCTACCATTAATCCCATTTGGACAATAATACTCACGATTTGACTTAAAAATTCGCGCCACCATACAGACATGTAATTATATTCCTCATTAATAATAGATATTGCTGCCCAAACGCTCAACAACTCCAACAAGACAAGATCCGCATGATAAATACATATTTTAATTAAAAAGGTCGCAAATACAATCAATATAAATAAAAGTAAAATAAGAGTACTAATTACATTTGGTGCTACTTGTGAAACATCCTCTATTTTTCTGAACTGATGTATTTTATCAATCGTCATTCCACCAATTGAACTAAACATCCAATTACCTAGTGGATAAACAATCATATCAAGCGAAAAAATTAAAATTAAAGGCAAAATCAACACCATGGCACTGGCTTTAAAAGAATCAACTATCAATCCCCATACAGAAGCATCACGACTTCCATCAGCTTCAGACAACAAAAAAATCAGCACTTTAGCTAAAGCAATCGTAACCAACATCACGCCACCAAAAGCTACAAAAACACCATATAGTTGCGAGAAAAAACCACTAAGTGCATCGTGATCGAAAATAAGATTTCCTAACATATTAAAAGTAGTTTCTAATAAGTCAGTAATCCATTCTTGAAACATTGAAGCTATTTTTTCTCCCACGTCTATTCCTCCAATTCTGATACAGAATTCAATTTCCATTCTCCTTCTTCTACCATTTCTATATTCAAATCATTGGGAATTACTAAAGATAACTCATCTAATGAAATAGAGTGATTAACAGTTTCGCTCTCTACGTCAACATTACTTTCCTTTATATGGGAAATCTGCCAAAAAAGGCCATTATCATATTCTTTACTACTTTCATCTAGAAAAAAAATGTCTTTACCTAATTCTAGTTTCCCATTAAATTCATAGTTGCTAACCTTGTTGGTAATGTTTTCTTGGTAGCTTTCTGTTAAATAAGGAAAGATCTCATCTTCTAAGCGAGCTTGTAAATCATCGTTATCCAAGTCCGAAAAACGTTCTCGCTCTTCGTGTAGCGTCAAAAAACTTTCGAGCTGGTTTGTACTTTCTTCTACTGCTTCTTCTTCGTTAAATCCGCATCCGGATAAAAAGAATGAGACACTCAATAACATTAACCCTTTCGTTCCTTTAATCATTTTGTCACTACCTTCCTTAATTCATTGACTTAAAAAATCCGGCCGCTTCAGTTATTATTTCTTGTTCTTTTTGCTCTTTTGCTTTTTCTAGTTCTACAGACTCATCCTTTTCTCGTTCAGTTCGATTCTCAGCGTCTGCTTTCATATAGGATTGATAGTTTTCTTTATCTTGTTCGAATTTTTCTAGTTGTTCAGCTGTAGAATGGGGTGTGTAATCACTTTGATTCAATAAGAATTTGGGTTGCGGAAACAACTCAAATTGAAAAGCTTTTTTCGCTTGAATGGGGCGTTTATTCTGAAAGACAATCAAACTCGTATCGTCTTCCATCTGCATAATTTCACCAGCTGTCATTAAATCTCTTCCCGTGTAGCTTTGATTTTCGCTGGAACTACTAGAATTATTCTCTTTCCCATGTTGTGTGCTCTCAGATTCAGTTTCCACTTTTACTGTAGCTTTATCCAACAAGCGTTTAAAATACTCAGCAGTAGTCGAATTCGCAGCGCTTAAGCACGTTTTCACGGCACAGTTTCCTAAAATACTTTCCGCTTTTTTATCGCCATATTTATCCTGCAATTGCGTCAAAGTTTGAATAATAGTGGCCACTCCAATTCCATACCCTCGACAAGTAGCTAAAAATTCTTCATATCCAGGAAATTTACCTAAGTTCACAAATTCATCTAAAATAAAGTTCACTGATTTCGGCAGTTTTGAATGGTTTTCAGAAGCAAAATCATAGAGTTCATTGAATAACTGGCTAAAAAAGATATTGATTAGCCCTTCCCATGATTGATCCATCACTGGAATAATAACGTAAAGCACCATTTTTTTGCGTCCAATATCGCGTAAATTAAAATCGCTAAATCGCGTGATTTCGGCGACTTCATCATCCACAAAGTCAGAAATTGTTGTTAGAAGGGACATAATGATACTGCCTTGCATGTCTCCTTTGGCTTT
This sequence comes from Carnobacterium viridans, assembly GCF_900102725.1. NCBI lineage: Bacteria > Bacillati > Bacillota > Bacilli > Lactobacillales > Carnobacteriaceae > Carnobacterium > Carnobacterium viridans. The sequence continues at coordinate 1,469,215 of NZ_FNJW01000008.1, forward strand.
TTTATAGCCTAGTTCATAGGCTCGCCTAGCTGGGTGTTTGCGTTCTAACTTTAAAAACTCTTCGTCTAAGCCACTTTCTCCATCTTCATCTGATTCTGGGTCAAATTCTTGTAAAAAGTCTAATATACCCTCCATATTTCGTCTTTCAGGAGGCAATTCATACTTCACGAACAAAATAAGTGCCTTTAACAGTGCTCTTTGTGAGTAATACCAAACGTCTCTTTTACTGTCTTTATTGGCACTATCCACGATTTTAGTCGCCACTGTTGTGGCATGAATGTCTTTTTTAACGTAATCAATGGGGTTGTGTCGGTCAGAAGCCATCATATTTGCGAAATTTAAAACTCGGACGTCATAGCCTTGCTGCTGTTTAACGGCAGCTGTTTGTTCATACACTTCTCCTTTGGGATCCGTCACAACGATGCTATTTTCCGTTTCATTATAGACATTTGTAATGACAAAACTTTGGGTTTTAAAAGACCCTGGTCCTCCCATCACCATTATATTTCGATTGGGTTTCGATTCAGTGGGTTGAATAATGACCTTATTATTTAAAATACCTAAAATGGTTCCTGTCATTTGTTTCCCTCCCCTTCAGTTGGTTGATCAAGCGAAGCGGTAAAGTTTTTCAGTATCTCTTGTTTAGATTGAGCCAGGTAATTTTTACCGTCAAAAATTTCTTTTTCGCGTGCCCAACGTGCTGAACCATGGTATTGGTTTCGTTCATCGGCTTCCCATCCCTCTTTCTTTTCTTTAGACGCTAATTTAATTTGAATAGAAGCACATTAAAGGAAAAGACCAATGGTTCCCATTAGAAATAATGGATTTTTTGTTTCGATCAACGTTTGAATCGTTTGAAAAGGATGAAGAAGTGTTTCTTTTACTGTTTCGAGTAAGATAGTAGTCGTTAAAGACAATTTAAATTTGGAAAAGGTCATGATTAATTGAGTCACCACTACCAAGCACCACTCTGAAAGGACAAAACTAACGAGAAACCAAACGAGTTTCTTTTTTATTTTGTTAAAAAATTTTTCCACTGAATACCTCCCTTAATGGCTTTAGTTGGTTGCTGTCAAACCTAGATTTGTTAATTGGCTAATCTTATACTCCCCATCAGTTTCAATGAGGGTAACTTGATACAATTGCGGCAAAGTAGAAACCACTTCATGATCCAATGAGTATTCAGTGGTTAATTGAACCAGAAAAATCAGTTGATCCGTCGGATGAAGATAGATAATCAGTTCCGTTAACTGATTCTTTACATCTAAAAAAGGCGGATCTGTAGAAGAAAGTTCTTTTAGGCGTTGAATGGTTTCATCTGTAGCCTTGTTTTTTAAGTGGTCGAAACGAGTAAGATAAGTATCGTTATCGTAGTCTAAATAAGTGCGTAATCCCTCTTCAATCACGGTCAGTTTCTTTTGATTCGCTACAGTGTCAGTGAACTTAGTGTCTTGCTTGATTAGCTGGTCCATCGTTTTTAATTCTTCTTCTGCTTTTGAGAGCTTACTTTCTAGTGTTTGATTTGTTTGGTTTAAACTAAACAGCGATACAATCAAAATAAGTACCGTTACGCTTCCGGTAACCATTAGTAGTAATTTTTTCATCTCTATACCCTCAATCTTTACATCATTCATTACAATCCCAACAAGGGTGCTGGATCGATTCGATTATTGTTTTGATAGACCTCAAAATGCAAATGTACACCAGTGGAAGATCCAGAAGTCCCCATATAGCCAATGGTTTCGCCTGTTTCAACTTGTTGACCAGGTAAAACGGTGATTTCTTTTAAATGAGCGTAGAGCGTCTCTATTCCATTACCATTCGTTAGTTTCACGTAATTTCCCCAACTACTGGAGTAAGCCGCTTGACTAACTTTCCCTTTCAATGCCGCAAAAACAGGTGGATTTCCACCATTGATTGGCGCAAAATCAACACCCCCATGCAGTTTATGTTCTCCCGTTATAGGATGGATTCGAAAACCAAATGCAGACGTAATGGTTTGATCCTCAACTGGAACAGCTAGTACACCATTGCCGGATAACCCACTATTTAAAGCTTGCTGTACTAGATCCACATAATAAAAATTACCACCATTCGTGTATAAGTAATGGCCATTTTCATCAGCCACCGGTGCTGAGTACGGATACGTTTGACCGGATGTATTGCCTAAGGAAGGTGCGACAACTTCTTTAGAATACGTTTCTGCCAATTCCGTCGTGTGGACACCACCGTTATCTGCAATATACGTTAAATAACCACTACCAAAATTGTAGCTCTGGATAGCTGTATTTAGGTCGACTCCAGTTTGATTCATTTGATCAATCACATCTTTAAAGTGCTTTATCCCTATCTGAATACTATAAACAGGATCTTGAATGGCATTAGGTGCTAAACCAATGGCTTCACTCGACTGCATGATATCTAACTGAGAACCATCTGACTCAGTAGCTGTAATGGCCAATACAATCTGTATATAATCTTCCATCCCATATTTAGCTAGTTCCTCTTCCATGATGGGTTTCCATTTTAGAACCGATTCAGGTATAGAAGCCAATTCGCTCTCATCAGTTCCAGTAAAATAATTAGAAAAGGCAGTCACTAAGATGGTAATTAAGAGGACTAGTCCCAATGCAGACCAACCAAGAACTTTTCCGATTTTACTTTTAACATAAAACGTTAGTGGCTTCATTTATATCCTCACCAACTTTACTCGTTGTTTTGTAGTGTCTCGATTTCTTTTGTCAATGTTGCGATTTTATCCTTCTGAAGCTGTTGTTTTTCGTCCTTTTTCTCATCATCTTCTTTAATGGCTTTTAAATCTTCTTCTGATTTTGCCAATTCATTCTCTGCTTGCTTAAGTTTAATCTTGTTTTCTAAAGAAGCTGACGGAAATTTTTCTAGTACTTTTTGTGCACTAGTGACATCATCATTGGTTAGATAAGCCAATCCCATTCTGACTGCTGTCTCTTCATCTTCTAGAAAGGGCAGAGCCGAGGACATTGTAGCAGTATCATAAGCCGCAATAGCTTTTTCAGTTTCTAATTTAGTGGAGTGCTCTTCTGCAACTTCTGTCAGTGTTAAATCAAGAACCGCTTCACTTTGATCGTTGTCGTAGTAGTAGGCAATAACTGGCTCTAGAAATGAACTATCAGTATCTATGGCTTGTTGGAATTGGTTATTTTCAAAGTACATAGTGCCAATATCCTTTTTAGATTCTCCAGCTTTTTTCATAGCGATAGCTGCTTTTTCAAAGTCTTTATTAACGATCTGTTGAGTGGCTTCTAGTGAATAGTTTTTTTGTTCCAAGTCTTGTTCCATTGCCTGAACAATTTGTTCTTGCTGGGCATTAGCGTGTTGCTTTGTGAACCCTACTGCCGCCAAAGAAAAGAGAACACTCGCTGCTAAAGCATACAGGGTGCGTTTCTTCAATTTTTCTTTGTTGGTTGAGTTGTGTTGAATGTAGTCATAGGTCACAAAATCATACGCTTCTTCAACAATCAGCAACATTTCTTGCCTGGTACTAGCCTGAACAACTGCTTTAACCAATTCATTCCCACGCTTTAAGACTTCTTCTTTTTCTCCTAAGCACGTTTCATAGCTAAAGTTAGTCAAAATAGCTAAAACTAACGCCTTATACCGATCAAGATCGGAATACTTATGTTCTTGAGGCAATACATTTGTAGCCAAGTAAGTATATTTCACCGTTTGCATTGGATAATAAAAAATTGTGGCCGGATGAATACTCACAAATGCGGACGTTTGTTGTAAAATGTTCTCTCTCAGTAGTGTTTGGGCAATCGATAACTTAACGGAGTATTCTTCTTTTTTTATCATGGTGAGTGATCTCATGCTTTCTAAGCGTTCATAATGAAGGTATAGGGTATGGTCATCTTCCTCTACTTGAATTAAATTAAAAAAATGAACATCATCTTGTTTTTTCAGACTCTCTATATCTTCGATTTGCTCATAGGAACAGAGATTTTTTGAAATTTCATACACGATTTTTTCTTTAAACAATTTGATACTTCCAAATTCAAAGTTCATCACCTTAAAGTCTTGCCATCCTAGCATCTTATCCCTCCTTGCTAGTCATATAGAAAGTTTTTAGCTTCTACCAACTCACTAGGTGTCATCTGTATGCGTTCTTCATAATTGGGAATTTCCATTGCGGGTTCTCCATAGTGTTCTTCGTACCGTTCTGGGTCCTTTAACCGTAATTCTTCTTCTGTGAGCTCAACCTTCATAAAAGCGCGTTGCGACCCATGTATGATTAACGCTTCTCCTTGTTTTCTACGCGACAACAATTTCTTTTCTTTCTCACTAAAATTCATATGCAGTTTATCGGTCAAATCTTCCACACCTTTATCATCTAATCCAAAAAAGACTTTTGTGTAACTGTTGCCGATAATGGCTTCTCCAACATTTTTACGATCACTCATGGTCCCTTCAAGGACGTCCTGAATCTGTTGGGTTCCGGCAATCGCTCCTGCGTTGTACTTTCTAAACCGTTTATACGCTTGATAAAAGAATTGTGCGGCTTCTGGATTTTGAGTTAAAAAATGAAATTCATCCACCACTAATTTAATGTTTTCAGTCTTGTTTTTAGTGATCTCATCCCATAAGAAACTAAACGTATTGAGATAAGCAGCTGCTTGAACATCTGCTTCATTTTGTAGAGCTTTCAAATCAAATGACAACAAGTTGGCATTGATATTTATATTGGTATGTCCATTGAAAAGCGTCGTTGAACCATGAACATAACTTTCTAAAATATAATAAAAATCTTTTAATACCTTAAACCGGTCTGTATCCTTTTGTTTTAATTTTTCAATTTCATTAAAGACGTTCTCCAAGGTAGGGTATTGCTCTGACTTGATTTCCGAAATACTAGAATACTTGAAAATACCTGCATTCAGATACGTATTGCGTAAAACAGAATCCAATACAGCTTGCTCTACTTGAGTAATATCCGGTTTTAATACCTGAAAAAAGCCTTTTACCCGTTGAATCTTATCTTTCACTAACAACTCTAAATCAATCGTTAAAGTTTCGATATTCTCACTGATTTCTTCTGAGAAAATTTCTAAAGGATTGATTTTAGTTTGCGCATTTGACGATAAATGAACGACTGTCCCACCTAAGTGTTCCACTATTTGCGAATATTCATTCTCAGGATCAATAATAAAAACTTTAATGTCTCGAGCAACATACCGTAATATTTTTTGAATCATATAGGTTGTTTTTCCGACTCCACTGGTTCCAATAACGACCATGTTTTGATTCAGCGTATTTTTACGATCTAAGTAATCGATAGCAATGAGACTGTTTGTGTCTTTGTTAATGCCTTCAACGTCGCTCCTGGGTGATAAATGAAGAATCTCAGCGTCGTCAAAAGGAAACATACTAGACGCTACTTCTGTATTCGATTCTTTATACGTATAATCCCCTAATAAATTTTCGCCAATTGGAAGTGCACTCCAAAAAGCTTGATACATGCCTTTTACTGGTATCATAGATTTCATTTGTAATTTAATAAGCGTTTTAGTGATATTTTCAGTCAAGTCATTCAAGACTTCTAACGTTGAAGCATTTAAGTAAATGTACGTGTATTGATAAATGAAACTGGAGTTGCTTTGTAAGTATTTATCCAATTGCCGATTTGCGGTTTCAATTTGTTGCTCTAAGCGCTTTCGTTTTAACGGATCGTAAATCTTTAATAATTCTGCTTCTTTATTCTTAATCGTTTCGTTGTAATGGTGAATCATTTTTGTTGAACTAGACGACTGTAAGAACTGAGAAATCGTAATATTCCCTTTTTTTCGTTTGAGTTCTGATAACCAATTGCCATACTGAACTTTAGGGTAATCCACAATAGCAATGACGCGAATAAAATTGTCGCCACTTTCAATATAATCAGGAAATTCCTCCCAAGAAAACGGATAGACCACATCTAAACTACTTTTATCTAAAAAGGAATCCAACGAACTTTCTGTTTCTACTTTGTTGACTGGTGATTGATCCCTTTCTTCTTTTGTGCGTTTTTTCCCAAAATACACGCGTTTCCCCTCCCTTCTGGAAGCATTAATGATTGGAAAAATTAATCAGGTGTTTCAGTATTTTCCGATATTCCATAGAGGATAATTGCCGGGCTTCCATATCGTAGTTTTCTAAACTATTCTCCAATATTTTGATAAATTGACTTACTTTTTCATGAAGATTTATTGCAGCCAACTCAAGACTAGTCTGTTTTTTATCTTTTATTTTTTGTCGTATCGCGATTAAATGCTTTTTTGTGCTCATTTGATTCGTCAATTGTAAGTTTTGATAATAATCTACATAGCTTGCAATTAAGGTAACCTTTGCTTGATTGATAGGTTGCTCTTCTTTTACTTTTAAGTAACGTTTTTTCCAGTACAACACATAGTCGTCAAAAGCGACTGGGGTCGTCATATCTAAATACTGTTGCACTTCTTCTGTATCGCCTTCACCAATAGTCGACATTAAAAAAGCATTGAATTCGTCAAAAACGTCCTCTTGTTCAATTTCATTTAGTAAATCCAGATTAACCCCGGACCCTTCAATCAAAGCGACGAGATAGCCTGTTTTTGTAATTAAAAAGTCTTGATATTGTGCCTGAACCAACGACATTTCTTGTAACGTTTGCTTCCCTGTATCCAATTCTTTTAAGTTATGAATATAGTTTACTAAAGTAGTTGAGAATCGACTATTAAAAATACATTCTTGTGTTCAAATTTTCGTATGAATCAGATTACTTGAGTTTTTATCTTACTTGTTGAATTTTCCAAAATGCTATATGTATTTAATTCTATTTAATAAATCTGCTTTAATTTAGTGAAGTTTTTCGGATAATAGTTTCCATGGGAAACTCGGCTATATGATATGGTCTATTTCCAGATATATCATAATGCATTCAAAAAATAAGAGACAAAGCGGATGCAACTTTGTCTCTTTGATAAATTATCTACTATGAAATTTATTTTTTATCCACTGATTTATTAGAATTTTGAAGAGACTTAAACAGTCCTTGAAACTGTCCTTTAAATGACATAGCTTGTTCGAAAATATCTTCCCCTTCATTTAACATTTTTACGGTTACCCAACCTAAAGATTCTGTGATTGCACTAGCAACAGTCGCATTAATTGTAGCACCTGCAACAGTCCCAACAGCCGGAATAAATTTCAGTATATTACCAACTGCACTTCTACCTAAGCCAACAATTACTAATTCCTTAGATAGGCTCTTACCTAAACTTTCAGACCATGATTGCCCAAATATCTTATGCAACCGAGCCATCATTGTTAATTGAACTGGCACCAGCAAGAAAGCATCTGAAAAAGGAATAGGTGAACAGCCGATAATGGCTGCTGTTAAAGACGCAGCATGAATGGTCGTATGACATTTTTTACGCGTTTCTTCATCTACGCCTTCCAAAAATTCCTCAAAAATACTATCAAATTGATTTTTACTTTTAGCTAGAGTTTTTTCCGCTTGCTCTCTTGATTTATCATAAGCATTAAGTACGATGGTTGAAGTTTTTTTAGGTAATCCTTTTAACACCTCTGAGAAGAATGATTCAAATTCATTTTCGCTTTGCTTCAGATCAATATCTGAAATTTCTCTTTCAACCTGATCTTCTATTTCTTCTTTTTTCGGACGTACCGTTTTACCAGTGATCTTTCTTTTTTTGAACAACTTTTTCATGACAATACCTCCTTTATAGTTAATCATTATAGAGCATGTAAATTTTGCGAATAGACTGTACTTATTCTTCATTTAACTATGTTGTACTTGAAGTTATGAACGACTCCAAAAGATATATCTTTAGCCCTCTGGGTTGTGCCCTAGCCATTACTGATAATCTACCAAAAACACAGTTTAGTATTCGTCGTCTTCTCTATGCATCTCAAAGGACTGCTTTATTAAAATCATAATATAGTCTAAATCTTTTCGATCTGAAAGACCCACTTCTACGTACCCATGTCCCCAACGTCTCATATTTGTTACATCCTTACACATTCCTCTAGGGTCACTAATTTTTTCAAATTGTATATTTAAATTAATTCTAAGCCTTCTTTTCTGAGGTACAATATCAACAAAATTTGTAGTTGTTGTATAAGCAATATGTTTTTTAAAAAATTTCTCTGTAACGGAGCTATCTAAATTTAAGATCCATTTTCTGAGTTTTTGGAACAGCTCAAGGATAGTTCCCTCAGATAAGTTAGGAAAATCAGTGATTGAGTACTCTTTTTTTATCTTATTTGGTTTCTGTTCTTTGTATTTTTCTAATATTTCTGGAGGTAAATCAGGAAAACCCCAAACAAGCAAGGATTTTTCAGACAAGCCTTCAGCTCGTTCCTGAATGAGACTGTCATTCCAAGTGTCCAACTTGCCTAACTCCCTATTTAATCGGAGTGGACTATCCGCAAATCCTCCTTCCAAATCTCGCTTTTCCTTAAAGGGACGGTCACTCAATTCAGAATTGTAAGCAGTTAAGGTAAGATTCCCTACTGTGTGTAAGTATTTTTCCTGAACTTCTTTCCAATCAGGTCCAAGATTTTGCTGCCACTCTATTGAAAGATTCTCGTTCTGAGGCATAATATGTTCAATTGTGAAAGTTTCTATATTCACTACTTCTTTCCGCTTAAAGTTTTCTAGTTTTCTTAATAGGTAATTGCGGTTTCGATAATTATAGACATCCTTAATCATAAGGGACATTTTAAATTCTTCATTGTTTGGCATACGTTGGTAAGTCCCTTTCATCACAAAAGCGATTTCTAAACTCTCTAAATAATTTTCTGCTATAATTTCATTTTTTAAAGAAGCAAATGTTTTATTCAAAGAATTAGTAGGTATACCTACTACCGTTCTGCGGAAAATATAGGATTCCACGATGCGTAAGACTGAAACAAAATCCTCTCTGGAAAGTTTGTTTCGAGAAAAGTCATCATAAACACCCATTAAGAAAGGGTAAGAGACCTCCACATTTAATTCATTAATATCTTTCAATGCCTCATTAATTTTTTGGTCAGGTTCCTGGTTAAAGGTTAAATATACAAAATATTTTGAGTATTGAACTATATCTTCCAGGACATGCTCAATACCCATTTGTGAATAATCATCTAAATATCTTTTAAAGTCCTTGTATACTTCCTTTATCCGCGGTATATACCCTGTTTTGAGTGTCAGATAATCCCGCATGAATCGGTCGAATAAGGTAGACTCATTCAGATTTCCAAAGCTCTTCTCCATTGGATGCCAATATTTTTGATATAACCGAGTCTGTTCCTGAGGCTCTAACCGCATAAGAATATAGTTTCGAATTAAATCTGCTTGAGAAAGATCCAATCCAGTTGAGTTCAAACTTTCAAATATCAATTGGGGATTATCATTGTCACGATCTAAGGATATATCTACAATAATAAATTTTTGTAGACCTTGATAGAGTTCATTCAAACTAAGGTCGCTGTTGCGAATTTTATTTAAGAAAAACTCATAATTATTTAAAACCTTAGGTGAACTACCTTTTTGAATGTCAATATGATCTACTAGATTAACTAAAGATTCTCTATCGCTCTGGGATAGAACCAGTTTATGGTAAAGATCGCCCTCTTCTTCATTATTTACAAGATAATAATTACGGATTTTTTTACTAGTAATATCTACACTTTCTTTACGCTCATCGATCATTTGACGGAAGGCAAGCAATAGCAATGTGAGAGTCGTTAGCCGTTGCTGACCGTCAATTACAAGCAACTTTGGCACTGCTGAAATCTGATATAGACCTTTCTCTATGTATACAATCGATCCCATAAAGTGTCCTTTTATTTTTGAATTACTTGCTGCGCTTTCCAGATCATCCCACAGCTGCTGACATTGCTGAAGATTCCAACTATACTTACGTTGATATATAGGGATAATAAATTGCTTAGTCCCTTGTAAAAATTTCAAAAAATTAATTTCTGAAGCTTTCATTATGTAGTCTCCTTTTATAAGTTTATTTATTATAATTTTTTAAATTGAAATAGCTAAGCATAATAATTTTCATACAGCGAGCTCTATCATAAAGGCTCAATCTCTTTCCGAATACGGTATACTGTATCTCTTGTCACGCCTGTATCATCAGTAATCTTCTTCACAGGTTCTTCATGTTGCAACTTACTTACAATAATCTGATAGGTCATTTGATCTTTAGGATTCTTTGCGTCTGCAGAGTATTATAAAGGCCGTCCTTTATAATATCCTTTTTTCTTTGCAATTTCGATTCCTTGCCGCTGTTTTCGTTTACTTTCTTCTCGTTCATTATCAACCCTCCAAGATAGCAATTGGACACTCATATTGCGAATTAATTTTTGTAAACTTGGATTACTCAGTTCTTGATTTAAGATGGGTAAGTTTAAAATCATTAAGCCAATCTTTTTTTAATCCAGTTGTTGAACAATTTGAATGATATGATCATAGTTTCTTCACAAGCGATCTAATAACTCTACTACTAGTATATCTCTTTCACGCAGAAATAAGAGAGCTTTTTAAAATTCTTCACAATTTGTTGTGTTTTTCCCAGATATTTTTTAAAAATGACTTTCATCCGCCACTACATTTTCTAATACTTCTAGTTGTTGGCCTAAATTTTGATCCATTGTGGACATGCGTGCATAACCAACTTTCATTTTATCCCTCATTCTTGAGTTATTAAATCGACACTTATAATCCATACCATAAATGTAATAAAATTAATATCTTGTCGTGTCGATTTTGGGTTCACCCTATTGGCTAAGTGCTTTCTGAAGTTTATTAATTTAAATTCTTTATATGTATCCTTTTTTTAATGTGACGCATACAATTTGTGATAGTTCTTGCACAAATTGTATGTGTTATTTATTCTAGTGTTAATTTACAAGTTTAATTCCAAATTATAAAATGGTTAACTGTATGAAAGTCATATTCAAAGCGTAGATAATTTTAGTAGCCTTTCAATTTTTTTGATTTAACGGAAATATAAATTTTTCTTCATCACGAGTTAGACTTTAACGAGGTAGAGAAGATTTATGCTTGCTAATTAACTTCATACTTACGGCTAGGAGTGCTATGATAAAATAAAACTACTACCAGTAAAGAAAGAAGTGAATCTATTGAAGAAAATTAATGTCGTTGGCGCCATTTTAATAGAAAACGGAAAAATTTTATGTGCGCAACGAGGTGAAGGTAAATCGTTAGCTTACCTATGGGAATTTCCTGGTGGGAAAATAGAAACTGGAGAAACACCGCAAGAAGCTCTAATTCGTGAGCTACAAGAAGAGTTAATGATTGATGTGGAAGTGCAATCTGAAAAATTTGAAGAAACGAGTTACCAATATGACTTTGGTTTGGTAACTTTAACTACCTTCATTTGTTTTTTAAAAAGAGGCACACCACAGTTAACGGAGCATATCGCTGTAGAATGGTTAGCGCCTAAAGAATTGACTACACTAGAATGGGCACCAGCGGATATACCAGCCGTTGAGAAATTAATGGAAATGGAAACAATACGATGACAGATATGTTAGAGCGTTCTTTAAAAAAAGCTTTTATAGACCAAAAAATTGAAGGTTCTTTATATGACCCTCAAATGATCATCAATGATACGGAAAAAAAGCAGTATATGCTAAATGTGTTGCAAAATGAATTGGATACTTGTAAAGAATTCTTTTTTTCAGTGGCTTTTTTAACTCAAGGTGGACTAGCAGCGCTAAAAACACAATTAGCTGACTTACATACTCGAGGAATTAAAGGGAAAATTTTAACTTCAACTTATTTAGCCTTTAATCAGCCTGCTGTCTTTGAAGACTTAATAAAGTTTCCTAATGTAGAAGTGCGCATTTCAGAAAAACAAGGGTTTCATTCCAAAGGATATCTATTTAAACAATCAGGGTATCATTCTTTTATCATCGGAAGTTCCAACTTAACCATGAGTGCTTTAAAGACGAACTACGAGTGGAATGTCCGTTTAACTTCCTATGACCATGGGCAGATGATTCAAGACATCCAATTACATATGGAGCAAGAATGGCAAGCGGCCCAAGTATTAACTTCCCAATGGGTTTATAATTATAAAAAGACTTATCAACCAATGACGTACTACAAAGAAGTCAACACAATCCAAGATCCAGCTCTTATTGATGAGTCCACTCCTTACATCGTGACTAAGCCTGATCCTAATAATATGCAAAAAGCAGCTCTATTCAATCTAAAAGAACTACGGAAAACTGGAGCCCAAAAAGGATTGGTCATTTCTGCTACAGGAACTGGAAAAACGTATTTATCAGCTTTTGATGTTTTACAAGCTAAACCTAAACGCGTTTTATTTATCGTTCACCGAGAACAAATTCTTAACAAAGCCAAAAGTGTTTTTCAAGAAATTCTTGGAGAACAAAAGGATGATTATGGAATTCTCTCGGGAAATAAAAAAGAAATAACAGCAACTTATTTATTTGCTACTATTCAAACGATTTCAAAAGATGCGGTTATGCAACAATTTGCTAAAGATCACTTCGATTACATTCTAATTGATGAAGTGCATAAAGCTGGTGCTTCTTCCTATCATCGCGTAATCGATTATTTTAAGCCCAATTTTTTACTAGGTATGACAGCTACTCCTGAACGAACTGATGGATTTAATATTTTCGAGTTATTTGATTACAATATTGCTTATGAGATCCGCCTTCAAGAAGCTCTAGAAGAAAATATGCTTTCCCCCTTTCATTATTTTGGAGTGACCGATTATGTAAAAGATGGAGAATTAATTTCTGAATCAACAAATTTGAAAATTTTGGTTGAAGAAGAACGTGTCACGTATTTACTAGAAAAGCTCCAGTATTATGGTTGTTCTGGTAACATTCCTAAAGGGCTAGTTTTTTGTAGTCGTAAAGAGGAAGCTAAAACATTGTCTACGCTATTCCAACAAAAAGGACATCCTAGTACTTACCTAACAGGAGAGCATTCACTTGAGGAGCGAGAAAAACAAGTTGAACGGTTAGAACGTGGCGAGATTGAATACATCTTTACAGTAGATATTTTTAATGAAGGAATTGATATTCCTAAAATTAATCAAGTGGTCATGCTTCGAAATACCCAATCGAATATCATTTTTGTGCAACAATTAGGCCGTGGATTAAGAAAAGATCCTTCAAAAGAATTCGTTACCGTAATTGATTTTATCGGAAACTACAAAAACAATTATATGATTCCAATGGCTTTATCTGGCGATGTGTCTAGGGATAAAAATAATTTACGCAAAGATACTTTTGACACGAACTTTATTTCAGGCATTTCTTCTATTAATTTTGAAAAAATTGCAAAACAGCAAATTTTCTCTTCAATTAATCAAGCTTCTATGGATAGCATGAGTGAATTAAGAAAATCATTCCAATTGCTTTATAATCGCCTTGGCCGGGTACCCTACTTAAAAGATTTTGAAGAACAACACACGATTGATCCTTTGCTAGTTGCCAATAAAAAATTAAGCTATTACGATTTCCTAGTCAGTATAAAACAAAGCGAAGGAACACTTTCTGAATTAGAAAACCGATTCTTAATGATTGCTTCAAGAGAATGGTTACCAGGAAAAAGAAAACAAGAATTAGTATTGCTAGAAAAAATGATGAGTGAACCTGAAAATAGTCTATCTTTAAAAGGAATCCAACAGCTATTTATAGAGAACGGGATTTTAGCAGACGAAGAAACGATAAATTCTGTACTGAATACATTAGATTTGTCCTTTTATACTGGTTCTATGGCAGCTACTTATAAGAAACAAGCCTTTATCGTACGAACAGAAAACAACGTATTTTTGTCTTCTCTGTATAAAGAAGCATTAGTAAATGAATACTTTGCGTATATGATGTCGGATATTCTTGCAACAGGGCTGCTTAAATCTAAAGCTTACACTACGTCAAAACCTTTAACGCGTTACCAAAAATACAAACGAAAAGAAGTTTTACGTTTGCTAAATTGGGACAAACAAATGGTAGACCAGAACGTTGGTGGCTATACATCAAGCAAAGACGAATTTGTTATTTTCGTAACGCTGAAAAAAGGCGAAAACTTCACAGGAGCACAAATGGCTTATGAAGATGAGTTGATCGATTATTCCACAATGAAGTGGTTCACGAAATCTCCAAGGACAATGTCCTCTCCTGAAGTGCAGAAATTAATGAAGGCTGAGAAATGGCATATACGCGTATTTGCTAAGAAATCGGATAACGAAGGAACAGAATTTTATTATTTAGGAGAAGTAAAACCAGTAAAAGAATCTATTATAGAGTTAGAAAAAACACTTCAAAATGGTAAAAAGAAAAAAGTTGTAGAGATGTTTTTGAAGTTTTTAGAACCAATTGATGTAACCTTATATCGATATTTAGAAGCTGGACAAGAGTGATGTTGGGAATGAAGGTCATCGTATAAGTATTGAATTGATCTTTTAACTATTTTAATTTAGAATTCGATGTATCAAAAAAAGCAGCAGCTGAAATCAGCTGCTGCTCTTTTTTGATATACCATGGTTTACTTATTAAATATCTTTGGACCTTTTCGCATGTTTTTAAGATCATTTTTTGGTGTGTTGGTTTGTTTCGATTTTCCGCCACCTGCTTGTTTCTTTTTAATGATCTCTAACATTTTCTCTTTTGAATTCACTTATCACACCACCTTGTTAGTGTAACACTAAATACTTTCAGTGAGATAAGAGGAATAATAACTACTTTAATGGGATGATTCTTTCTCTATCTTAGTGAGTTCTTAGAATGATTAATCCATTCTCAAGACAACACTATTTCTTAAATCCATTATTTTTTCTATATCCTTTGCCCACTATCACAATATCTGGTTTTACATTCATCATTAAATAATACAGGATAAATCGTGAAGTAACAAACAAATTTTTGTTTATTGAGCAGATAATTTGTCCAATAAATGTCAGTAATTTATATTAGAATGGAATTTAAGATAAGCAACAGAAAAGAGACTCTTGTAACCACAAGAATCTCTTTCTTAAAATGTTCAATAATATAGTTTAAAGAAGATGCTTAAAAATTGAAATCATCATCTTCATTTTTATTCTCTGCTTTAAACAGCCAACGTGCTAAACAAACTACTAAAGTTACTAATATCGTTATAAAAATAAGTTTACCTAAGAAGAAAATCATTTTATCACCTACTTATTAGTATCAACAATTGCTTCACCTGTTTGTACTTCAACCCAACCATGTTCTAAACGTGCTTCTACTTCTTTTAACTTGATCAATTCTTCTGAAATGGATTCTGATAATTTTTTATTTGCTTCAGCCTCTGCTTCTGCTGCTTTTACTTTTTGATAGGCTAAGCTATCCGCTTTTGTTTTTGCTGTATCAGCTTCTAAGAGAGCTTTTTCTTTTTCTTGACCAGCTTTGATGATCTCATCAATTGATTTTTGTGTTTCAGCATCTACATCTGGTACCCCAAAAGCAACATCTTCTACCAGAAATCCTTTTGGTTCAACTGCTTTAGTGAAATCTTCTAAAATGGATTGCTGAACTTCTGTTGATTTCGATCCCGTTACATCCAATAAACTATATCTGGCTACTACAGCACGAGAGGATTTAAGCAATTGTGCTTTTAACCAATTGGCTTCAATGTCTTCTACATTAATACTACCAAATTCTTTAAATACATCAGAAACTTTTTTTGAATCTACTTTATAGGCATATGTAATAGATACATGTGTAGCTTTTCCATCTTCTGTTGCTAAATTTAATTTTTCTGCTTTAACCGTTTGTAATCGAATAGGATACTGGGTTACTTTATCCAGACCTACAAATTTAACCCCTTGACTTAAAGTTTGATCTTTCACTCCGCCATTCATTGAATAACGAACACCTACATAACCATTTTCTATTTTTTCAAAAAACACTAAAAATCCGCCTACCAATAAGATAATTACTAGAATACCAATGATTAATCCTTTGATTTTTTTGATGCTGTTCTTATCGTATTCTTTTTCGTTCAATTTTATGTCCTCTTTTCTTTTTTAACTAAATGATTGTCTTAATAACGAATATTTTTCTTTACTCTCTTACAACTTACCACCCCGTGTAACTGTTTACTGCAATGCACAAAAAGAAATACACAGCCTTTTCTGCTGTAAGCCTGTATATTCTTTTTGACATACTTTTTCTTTTACGAGTTGACTCTATGTACCTCATCTCTTCCCATAAAAAATCATCTTAATTATTATACCAAAGAAAGGAATAAAAACGATGGATTCTTTAAATATTTAAGCTTCATTACAAAGGTTACTTTAGTTTACTTGATTTGTTAAATTATTTTTTTAATATCTAATATGTAATTTTACAATCTTCATTGAATCATACATAATAAAACATGAAGTAACAAAATATTTTACACTCTCTAAACATCTTTTCTCTATGGTCTTAATCAATAAAATATCTTAGCACATCTATTATTCTAAATAAATTTGTTCATTCAGGAGGATTTTATGAAAAATTTCGTTACACAAACATGGTTATTAGAAAATTATTCAAATGATAACTTAATCTTACTTGATGCTCGCGCAGAATTAAATGATCCAAAAGCCGGATATAATCAATATAAAAAAGGACATCTAAAAAGAGCTCAGTTCGTCTCTTTAGAAGATACAATGACTGGAAAAGTCAGCAAGCATGGCGGTCGGCATCCTTTACCAGATATGGAAGTATTTATTACGGAAATGAAGCAGCTGGGTATTTCTGACTCTTCTACAGTAATCATTTATGATAACGGGGATCTGGCGATGGCAGGCAGATTATGGTGGTTGTTAAGATACGCTGGTAAAGATAAGGTATTTTTATTAGAAGGCGGTATAAAACATTGGGTCGATAATGAATTAGAAATTACTACAGTTATTGCCGAGCCGCAATCTTCTGGAGCTCTAAGTTTGAATTTAAATGAATCCATGATTGCAGAACACTCTGAAGTAAAGGCTGCTGTTGACTTAGAACAAACAGTAATAATCGATTCCAGAGCGTATGAACGGTATTCTGGACAAGTGGAACCATTAGATAAATTGCCTGGACATATCCCCAGTGCTTTAAACTATCCTTGGATGGATTTAGTTGATGAAGGTACTATAATAGACAACAACAATATAAACGAAAAGTTTAAATCTCTGGAAGAATATGAGGATATTATCGTTCACTGCGGATCTGGGATAACCGGGACAGTAAATATGTTGTTTATGGAAGAAGCTGGATTGGAGCCAAGGTTGTACCTAGGAGGCTACAGTGACTGGGTCAGTTACGAAAACAGTCAAGTGGTAAAAGACTAAAACTCAGGGAAAACATTGTTTTATACCCCTTTATCGATAAAGCGAATAAATTTCAGGTTTTACGTTTGAGTTTATCCAAAACAAAATTAAGGTAGACACAGCACAAGTCATTACTTTAGTAGAACATCTATCTAAGGTTATTATATCACTCTAAACCCCAATGGGCGAAAGGCAAACGACATTGAAATTATCATGTTCTCAGAGAGTTATTAAATTATCAGATTTTTATGCATAAAAAAGGAACTGCCATATAAGCAGTTCCTTTTTGATATATATATAAAGTAAATTAACGTTTTGAGAATTGTGAAGCTTTACGCGCTTTTTTCAAACCTGGTTTCTTACGTTCAACCATACGTGGGTCACGAGTTAATAGACCTGCAGCTTTTAATGGGCCACGGAAATCTGGATCAACTTCTAATAACGCACGAGAGATACCATGACGGGCAGCTCCTGATTGACCAGTGAATCCTCCACCATTTACGTTTACATGTACGTCGTAGCTACCTAAAGTTTCTGTAAGAGCTAAAGGTTGTTTAACAACTTCGTGTAAATACGGGAATGGAATGTATTCAGTGATATCTTTTTTGTTCATGATGATTTTACCAGTACCTGGTACTAAGCGTACGCGAGCAGTTGAATTTTTACGTCTTCCTGTTGCGATATATTGTGTTTGTGCCATAGATATTCCCTCCTTAAATTAAGTTTGTGATGTCTAATACTTCAGGTTGTTGCGCTTGGTGATTGTGTTCTGCTCCACCGTAAACATGTAATTTCATGCCTTGAGCGCGACCTAAAGTGTTTTTAGGAAGCATACCTTTGACAGATAATTCGATTAATTTACGAGAATCTTTAGCACGTAAGTCACCAGCAGAGATTTGTTTCAATCCACCTGGATTACCATCGATGTTACGAGAATAGATTTTGTCAGTTGCTTTTTTACCAGTTAATTTCACTTTGTCAGCGTTGATTACGATAACGAAGTCACCTGTATCAACATTTGGTGTGTAAGTTGGTTTATTTTTACCACGTAAAATAGCTGCGACTACACTTGACATACGTCCCATAGGGATATCAGTTGCGTCTACCACATACCATTTACGTTCTACTTCATTTGGTTTTGCCATATAAGTTGTACGCACGTTTTATTCCTCCATATTCTTATCTGTTTGTTTGAATGCACAATAAGTTTCCGGGGCTCATCGTGGTGGCAAACAATACCATTTAATATTCTAACCTTAATACTAGTTTTTGTCAATTATTTTAATAGAAATAATTCATTTTTTCATTATTGTGATTAATCCATGTGAAATTTCTGGAGGAATAGGGGTTGCTTGTAGCTATGTTAAGGATTTAATGCGAATGACAAAGCATTAGCGCTTAAGCGATTAGCTTTGTTTGAGGCTTAAAAGTCTGAAGACCACAGGCTTCAGGCGCTCCCATAGCTCTTCACAAGCAAACCCGTCCATTCCAGAAGACATTTTATTTTATATAAAATTAAAAAAATTAATCTAAAAAGTACGCCATAAATAAATCATCAATAAACTGACCTTCAATTAAGAATTCATCTCTTAAACGACCTTCTACTTCAAAATCGTTTTTTTGATACAAGTGAATCGCAGCCGGGTTCGTAGACAATACTCGTAAACTTAATTTATGAATCCCTTGTTCAGCCGCTAAGGCCTTGATAGCCGTTAGTAAAGCTGATCCTACCCCTTTACCTTCTGCATCGGGATGAACGCCTACATCAATGCTCCACGTCTTCTGGTGAGGAGCTAAGCTACTAGGAGTATGAAACCCTAAGAAGCCTGCAATTTGTTGGTTTTCTTCTGCTATGGCTACCAACTGTGAACCCTCGGTATATTGCTTTTCATACTCTTCTACTGTTTCATAAGTTGAAACATGAGGTGTGTTGCCTAAATGCCAGATTTGATTTTCAATGGCCATCAATTGAGGATAATCGCTTCGTTTACTTGGCCGTATGATCCAATTCATGCTGCACCTGCTCTCCTACTTCACCGATTTCCTGATAATCTGTGCCTTTTTTTGCGATTGACGATTCATAGTAAACTTCCATCAAATACAATCCTTGAGGTTTAGCCGTTGGACCAGCTTCGTTGCGGTCTTTAACTTCTAACAGACGTTGAATCTCATCTGCTGGGCGCAATCCATTTGCGATTTGCAATAATGTACCTACAAAAATACGAACCATATTGTATAAAAAGCCGTTCCCTCTAAAAGTAAAGAGCAATTCGTTGTTGAAGTCGTCTTTCACAACACTAGCTTCATATACGGTACGCACTTTATCTTCTCTACCACTGTTGCTGGCACAGAAACTTGAAAAATCGTGCTCACCTTCCAGGTCTTTCAATGCATTTCTCAACTTGTCCATATCGAGCGGATACGGATGGTGTAAGGTGTATAACCGTTTAAACGGATCCGGTATCGCATTGAGATCGACACGGTACTGGTATTTCTTTCCAGAAGTATTGTACCGTGCATGAAAATCATCTTCAACAATTGAGACTTCTTTTACAAAAATCTCATCTGTCGTTAAACTGTTCAATGCGCGTTGCATATTTTTAGCGGGGATTATAAAAGGGTAATCAAAATGAATGACTTGTCCCTTAGCGTGTACCCCAGAATCGGTTCTTCCAGATCCATGAATGATCACTTCTATTCCCTTGGTCATGATTTTTAATGCTTTTTGAATCTCGCCTTGCACAGTTCGATCATGCGGTTGGATCTGGAACCCAGCAAAGTGTGTCCCATCGTATTGCACGATCAATTTATAACGTATCCATTTCATTTGTGTGACTCCTTTACACTAACTTGTTCTAAGGTCATTAAAAGTTAAAGAACCTTTCACAACCTAGCAGAAAGGTTCTTTTCCTCTTACATCAATTTCTCAATACAACTAACCCAACGGTCAATACAGCATAACCCAGCATCGCTACGGTATCGCGTGACACCCATTCGAGCTGACGGTACTTTGTACGCCCTTCGCCGCCTTTATATCCCCTAGCTTCCATAGCCGTAGCTAATTCTTCCGCACGGTTAAATGAGCTGACGAATAAGGGAATCAAAATGGGAACAATAGCTTTCATTTGTTGGAAAATATTGCCTTCTCCAAAATCAACTCCACGAGCGCGTTGTGCGTTCATAATTTTTTCGGTTTCATCCATCAATGTTGGCACAAAACGCAAAGCAATCGACAACATCAAGGCAATTTCATAAACTGGTACTTTAACTACTTTCAATGGACGCAATAAATATTCAATTGCATCGGTCAACGATAATGGCATAGTAGTCAATGTCAGCAATGTCGACATAAAAATGATTAAGACAAAGCGGCAAAAGATGAAGACCCCATTCAATAACCCTTCTTGCGAAATAATAATTGGACCCCAGTCAAAATACACCGTGCTTCCGCCGGTAAACAGTACTTGCAAGATTACGGTAAAGAGTATTAGCCAGATCAGAGGCTTGACTCCATTAATAAAGAAACTCAGTTTAATCGTTGATAAGCGAATCGCTGTCAGCGCAAACGCCAATAATAGCAAATACGTCATCCAATTGTTGGCTAAGAAAATAATCCCGATAAAAATAACTGTTCCAAGCAATTTAGCCCGTGGATCTAATTTATGAATCCATGAATCTCCAGGAATGTACCGACCAAAAATCAATTTATCCATCATTTGGTATCACCTGCTTCTGATTCATTGGGTTGCAGCTTCAAAGAGGCCGCGATCACATCTGCTAAGTGATTGGTCGTTAATGGTAAGACATTAAAGATAAGACCCGTTTTCTCGCTCAATAGGCTGCCAAACGAAACGGCAGCAGGAACACCTAACTGCTTGGATTCAAGCCACTCTGCGTCTTTAAATACGTCTTGCGGAGCACCTTCTTTGATGACTGTCCCTTTTTCAAGAACGACCATATGATCGGCGTAATTTGCTACGTCATCCATTTGATGAGTCACTAAAATAATGGTTAACCCTTGCGTGCGGTATAACTGATAAAACATTTCCATCATTTCTTTGCGTCCTTGTGGATCAAGACCCGCAGTCGGTTCATCTAACACTAAGACTTCAGGTTCCATCGCTAAAACGCCGGCAATGGCCACACGTCGCATTTGACCACCAGACAGGTCAAACGGTGAGCGTTCCAAGTAAGATTCGTCTAAGCCCACTATAGGCAGCATACGTTTCGCTAACTCAAGACCCTCTTCTTCTGTAGCTCCAAAATTTTTCGGTCCAAAAGCAATATCTTTAGCAACCGTTTCTTCAAACAGCTGTGACTCTGGAAATTGGAAGACGATGCCGACTTTTTTGCGGATGCTTTTCAAGTTCTTGTTGTTGGATTGTGACGTAATGACACGGTCACCAATCGTCACTGTTCCTTCACTCGGTTTCATCAAGGCATTCAAGTGTTGCAATACCGTAGATTTTCCACTACCGGTATGCCCTACTAAAGCGGTAAAACTGCCTTCTTTAATGTGCAAGTCAATATCAAAAAGTGCCCGATTTTGGAAAGGTGTCCCTTTTTGGTAGGTATAGCCTACTTTTTCGAAAGTAATGTCCATAACCAGTCCACCATCCCTTCTTCGGTTAAATACTCTGTTGGAACATCGATTCCGCGATCACGTAAGTCGCTTTTCAGCTTCTCAGCAAATGGCAGATCAAGACCCATTTCAATCAATTGATCACCATAAGAAAAAATCTCTTCCGGTGTTCCTTCTTGTACCAATTCGCCATTTTTCATCACTAGAACACGATTGGCATTTGCTGCTTCATCGATATCATGAGTAATCGAAATAACCGTTAGATTAGCTTTTTCTTTGATCTCTTTGACCGTTGCCAAAACTTCTTGTCTTCCTTGAGGGTCTAACATACTTGTTGCTTCGTCCAAAATAATAATCTGCGGACGTAATGCAACCACTCCAGCAATCGCTACCCTTTGTTTTTGTCCACCCGATAAACGAGCCGGTTCTTTTTCCATAAAATCTTGCATCTTCACTCGTGTAATGGCGCTTTTTACGCGTTCAATCATTTCATCTCTGGGAACTCCTTGATTCTCTAACCCAAATGCGACGTCATCTTGAACCGTTGAGCCTACAAATTGATTATCGGGATTTTGAAAAACCATTCCGACCATCTCGCGAATTTTCCAAATGTTTTCTTCACTTAAAATAAGCCCGCCAACGGTTACTTCACCTTGACTAGGAGCAATCAACCCATTGATCGTTTTTGCAAGCGTAGACTTACCAGACCCATTATGACCAATAATAGCGATCCATTCGCCTTCTTCAATGGACAGAGAAACATTATTTAACGCTGGTCGATCATCGGTTTCATGGTATTGATAAGAAATATCTTTTAACGTTATGATTTTATTCACTGAACATTCCTCACGTTCTATATACTAAAAAAGAATCGTTTCTTTTCCAGCTTTCTAAGTACAAATTTAGTTAAGACTAACAAAAAATAAGCTACGTTGCAATACACTCAACGTATGCAGCTGTTCATCAGACTTAAATCACTTGCTGCTTTATAGTATAACATTACACAATCTTTTTGGGGGTGTCTTGACACTATTTCGCAAAACTTTTAACTCTTTTTTCATTTTTTTGAAACAAAAACAACCTATTCTTAAATTGATTTTTTTTCATGGAAGAGTGAGTACATGTTACTGCTTGGCTTGTTCGACAAACTTATCATTACGACGCAACCAAGAAGACCGCTTATCTTATCAGCTTAGTTACAATTTCTGGAGGAATAGAGGCTGCTTGCCGCTACCCTTCAGACGGTCTCATGGCTCTCGATAAGCAAACCCGTCCATTCCAGGAGAAATTTCTTTTACACGGTCAAATACTAGTTATTCCACTTATCTTTTTGTATTAAAAAAGGAAACAAATATATGGACACCCCCACCTATTTGCTTCCTTTCTTAAGACAAAAAAAATCACTTTCTTTTGATGAATTTACCTCTCCTGAATGAGCAAACTCAAATCAGGAGAAGTTTCGAGCTAGACTTGGAAACCAATAAAATTGATCCCATCATCATAACACTCTTTGCATACATCTAAAAAGTGAAACACATTGAATTTCAAACAATTTTTGTAAGTACTAAATACACGCGGCAACTCGTCATTTTAGCACCTCATTAAAATTAAACTAATTCAATAATAACCATTGGTGCAGCATCGCCGCGACGTGGTTGAGTTTTCATGATACGTGTGTATCCACCTTGACGCTCAGCGTAACGTGGAGCAACATCGCTAAATAATTTTTGTAAAACTGATTGAACAACGATATCTTCGCCTTCTTCTTTAACAGAAGCGACTTCGTTACGTACGAATTCTGCAGCTTGACGACGTGCGTGTAAATCGCCTTTTTTACCTAAAGTAATCATTTTTTCAGTCGTTTTACGGACTTCTTTAGCGCGAGCTTCAGTTGTTACGATACGTTCGTTGATGATCAAATCAGAAGTTAAGTCGCGTAGCATTGCTTTACGTTGTGAACTTGTACGTCCTAATTTACGGTAACCCATTGTACATTTCCTCCCTTGTTACAGTACTAGTCGTCTTGGCGTAAGTTTAAGTCTAATTCAGCTAACTTAAATTTCACTTCTTCAAGTGATTTACGTCCTAGATTACGTACTTTAATCATTTCAGCTTCAGTTTTATCAGTTAACTCTTGAACAGAATTGATTCCAGCGCGTTTCAAACAGTTGTATGAACGTACAGATAAATCAAGTTCTTCAATCGTCATTTCAAGCATTTTTTCTTTATGAGTTTCTTCTTTTTCTACCATGATTTCAGCTTTACGAGCTTCATCTGTTAGATTTACGAAGACATTCAAATGTTCTGTAAGAATTTTAGCTGCTAAACTAACAGCCTCTTCTGGACTAATTGAACCATCTGCCCAAACATCAAGTGTTAACTTGTCAGAAATATTTTTCTGACCCACTCGAGTATTTTCGACTTGATAATTCACACGACTAACCGGGGTGTAAATTGAATCGATTGGTAATACACCAATTGGCATATCATCTTGTTTGTTGTGTTCAGCTCGTACATATCCTCGGCCTGATTTTGCTGTCATGCGTACGTGGAAACGTGCGCCTTCTGCAACTGTACAAATGTACAAGTCAGGATTTAGAATTTCAACATCGCTATCATAAATGATATCAGCTGCTGTTACTACTGCTGGACCCTTCACATCAATTTCAATCGTTTTGTCTTCACCAGAATATAACTTGAGAGCAAGTTTTTTAATATTTAAAATGATTGATGTTACATCTTCAACAACACCATCGACAGTTGAAAATTCATGTAATACACCATCAATTTGAATAGTAGTTACTGCTGCTCCTGGAAGCGAAGACAACAAAATACGACGTAGAGAATTTCCTAGCGTTGTACCATAACCGCGTTCAAGTGGTTCTACAACGAATTTACCAAACTTGGCATCATCGCTGATCTCAATCGTTTCAATTCTTGGTTTCTCAATTTCGATCATTCTATCTATACCCCTTTCAAAACGTTAAATTCATGTTACTGAGTGCTACCCGACATAGTGAAGCGGCTCTCAATTAAACACGACGGCGTTTTGGAGGGCGGCATCCATTATGTGGAATCGGAGTTACGTCACGAATTGCTGTAACTTCTAATCCTGTAGCTTGTAAAGAACGGATAGCTGCTTCACGACCAGAACCTGGTCCTTTAACTGCAACTTCTACAGTTTTCATTCCGTTTTCCATACTTACTTTAGCAGCTGCTTCTGCTGCCATTTGTGCTGCAAATGGAGTAGATTTTTTTGATCCGCGGAATCCTAAAGCTCCTGCTGAAGACCATGAAATCGCATTTCCATGTACATCTGTAATCATTACGATTGTGTTGTTAAAAGTAGAACGAATATGTGCAACTCCGCTTTCTACATTCTTTTTAACACGACGTTTACGTGTAACTTTTTTTGCCATGAGGTTACCTCCTTACTAATGTTTTATTTTTTTCTGCCTGCAATTGATTTAGCTGGGCCTTTACGAGTACGCGCGTTGTTTTTCGTGTTTTGTCCACGAACGGGTAAACCACGGCGATGACGTATACCTCGGTATGATCCGATTTCAATCAATCGTTTGATGTCTTGGCTTACTTCACGACGAAGGTCACCTTCAACTTTTAATGTATCAATTGTCGCACGAATAGCGTCTAATTGATCATTTGACAAGTCACGTACACGAATTTCTTCTGATACGCCAGCATCTTTTAAGACTTTTTGAGCTGTTGTTTTACCGATTCCATATACATAAGTTAGAGAAATTACTACACGTTTGTCACGCGGAATATCTACACCTGCAATACGAGCCATTAACAATTACACCTCCTGTTTTTTTAAATGATTATCCTTGACGTTGTTTGTGTTTAGGGTTTTCGCAAATCACCATAACACGTCCTTTACGACGGATAACTTTGCATTTGTCACAAATTTTCTTTACTGATGGTCTTACTTTCATGAACTATACCTCCTATTTTATTGACGGAGTACAATTATTTAAAGCGATAAGTTATGCGACCACGTGATAAATCGTAAGGTGACAACTCAACTGTGACTTTGTCTCCTGGTAGGATTCTAATGTAGTGCATTCGGATTTTACCTGAAACGTGAGCCAATACAACATGGCCATTTTCAAGTTCGACTTTAAACATTGCATTCGGCAAAGTTTCAACGACTGTTCCTTCAATTTCAATGACATCGTCTTTCGCCACGCCTAGTACCTCCTTAAAATTGTTTCGCGTTAATACGCGATAAACAGTGAGCGCACTTAGCCCTCACCTTCTATTTTTTTAATCTTCTTATTACTAATACAGTATACCAGCATTGAAAACACAACACCTCGAATATTGTACCACAAATTAAATATAGTGACAAGTAGCCTCGCTCGATAACTGATCAAGCAATTTTAACCATGAGCTAGCTGGCTGTGACTTCTATCAAGAAAATCCTGAAGTCATTGTTGCTCTGTTCATTTACTTAGTGTTTGCAATTATGTCTTGGATGTCTTTGAAAACATCTTTAACATCATCTTCACCATTTACGGTGTACAACACATTACGTTTTTTATAAAAGTCTAATAGAGGTTCGGTTAACTCAAGGTTAACACTAATACGATTTTCAACAGTTTCTGGTTTATCGTCATCTCTTTGATAGAATTCATGTCCACCACAACGATCACAAGTACCTTCAACCACTGGTGGTTTATTGATTTTATGATACGTAGCACCACATGAACGACAGATAATCCGTCCAGTCAAACGTTGCATTAAGATATCTTTGTTAACACTGATGTAAACAACAGCATCTAATTCTTTGTTTAGATCTTTTAAGATTTCTTCCAAAGCTTGCGCTTGGTTAAGCGTTCTTGGAAAACCATCTAGCAAGAATCCATTTTCAGTATCTGCTTCAGCCAAACGTTCTTTTACAATCCCGTTTGTTACTTCATCAGGTACCAAATCGCCTTTATCCATATAAGTTTTAGCTTCTAATCCTAAGGCAGTTTCATTTTTGATAGCAGCTCGGAACATATCCCCTGTCGAAATGTGTGGCACATGGTATGTGTCAACAATTTGTTCAGCTTGCGTTCCCTTTCCTGCACCAGGAAGACCCATTAAAATGAGATTCAAAATTTTTCCTCCTTAAATGTAAGAATGAGTGCCGAGGATAATCCCCAACACTTTCTTCTTATTGTATAAAGCCTTGGTAATTTTTCTTAGACATTTGTCCTTCAAGTTGTCTCATCAGTTCTAAAGCTACACCAACTACGATAAGTAGGCTGGTTCCGCCAAGAGAAACAGATTGAGGCAAGTTCCAAACGTTCGACGCAAGTATTGGTAGTATTGCGATAACTCCTAGATAAACTGCTCCGACTGTACTCAAACGTGTTAACGTTGATGAGATGAAGTCTTGAGTAGGTTTTCCAGGTCGCACACTAGGAATATATCCGCCTTGTTTTTGTAAGTTCTCAGCAACTTTTTCTGGATTCACTTGAATGAATGCATAGAAGTAAGTAAAGACT
Organism: Carnobacterium viridans; assembly: GCF_900102725.1. NCBI lineage: Bacteria > Bacillati > Bacillota > Bacilli > Lactobacillales > Carnobacteriaceae > Carnobacterium > Carnobacterium viridans. The sequence continues at coordinate 1,496,646 of NZ_FNJW01000008.1, forward strand.
ACGATTAAAACAGTATATAATACTGCTCCAAGCGGTTCTTGCAAATTAAAAATCTTATTTAAAATGATGTACCATTGTGCGTCAGCATTCGTTGCACCAAAGAATCCTAAGATTGTTTGTGGTGTCATAATAAATGAACTTGCGAAGATTACTGGAATTACACCAGCTGAATTTACTTTCAACGGTAAGTGAGTGTCCTGACCTGAGCCCGCTGAGCGTTTTGAGTATTGAACAGGAATTTTTCTTTTTGCATTTTCGACATAAACGACAGTTACAACAATTGCTACAAAAGCAATAGCAATCAAAACAGCAAAGAGAATAGCTTGCGCCATATCATCTCCAGCATTTCGAATTTGCGAATTGTAAAAGTCTCCTAAATCAGAAGGTACGCGAGCAATGATACCTGAGAAGATAATCATTGAAATCCCGTTACCAAATCCTTTAACTGTAATTTGTTCACCAAGCCACATAACCAACATTGTTCCAGCAGTTAACAGAATAGCAATCATAAGATAAGTAGTTGTACTAGGATTAATAACCAAACCTTGGTCCACTAGAGCATTAAAGCCATACGAGATACCGATTGCTTGAACAAAAGCCAAACCAATCGTTAAGTATCTTGTAACTTGATTTAATTTTCTACGGCCTACTTCACCTTGTTTTGCCCATTCAGCAAACTTAGGAATAATGTCCATTTGCAACAGTTGAACAACAATTGAAGAAGTAATATAGGGTGAAACACCGAGTGCAAAAATAGAATAACTGTCTAATGCTCCTCCACCAAATGTATTTAACAAACTAAACAAAGAACTATTTGAGGATAGATCTTGTAAAGCGGCCGCATTAACACCAGGAACCGTTATATGAGTTCCTAGCCTAAATATGATTAAAATACCTAAAGTGAAGAGGATTCTACTACGAATTTCCTTTGTTTTAAAGGACTCTATAAGCAGTTTGATCATTAGATCACCTCAATTGAACCACCAGCAGCTTCAATAGCTTCTTTAGCTGCTTGGGAGAATTTGCTTGCTTTAACAGTAAGTTTACGTTCAACTTGTCCGTTACCCAAAACTTTAATCCCTGATTTTTCAGATTTAATGACTTTTGTTTCAATTAACAACGCTGGTGTTACTACTGTACCATCTTCGAAACGGTTTAATGTATCAAGATTTACGATAGCATACTCTTTGCGGTTAATGTTTGTAAATCCACGTTTTGGTACACGACGGAATAATGGTGTTTGACCACCTTCAAATCCTAAACGTACGCCACCACCTGAACGTGAGTTTTGTCCTTTTTGGCCTCGACCTGATGTTTTACCATTGCCTGATGAAGTCCCACGTCCAACGCGGTTACGCACTTTACGAGATCCTTCAGCGGGTTGTAATTCATGAAGTTTCATATAGATTAGGCACCTCCTTCAATAAAAGTCTACTTACAAATGTTTTTATACTTCTTTAACGTCCACTAAATGTGAGATTGTTTTAACCATACCAACGATAGCTTCGTTAGCAGGTTTAACTACAGTACTATTGATTTTTCTTAAACCAAGAGCTTGAACTGTATCTTTTTGGTTTTGAGGACGTCCGATAACGCTACGTTTTAAAGTAATTTCTAAATTAGCCATTTCTTAATGTCCTCCTTATCCTATAATTTCTTCTACAGTTTTCCCACGAAGTTTTGCAACTTCTTCAACGCGTTTTAATTGTAATAAGCCCTCAACAGTAGCACGGATCATATTGATCGGTGTGCTTGAACCTAATGATTTACTTGTTACGTCTGCAACTCCAGCTAATTCCAATACGGCACGTACTGGACCACCAGCAGAAACCCCAGAACCGGCAACAGCAGGTTTAATTAAAATGTTACCGCCGCTATAACGACCAATAACTGCGTGAGGAATCGTAGTATCTACCATAGGTACTTCAATAAGATTCTTTTTAGCATCTTCAATTGCTTTGCGGATAGCTTCTGGTACTTCTTGTGCTTTACCAGTACCGAAACCTACGTGTCCGTTTTTATCTCCGACAACAACGATAGCAGCAAAACGTAGACGACGTCCACCTTTAACAACTTTAGTTACGCGGTTGATTGAAACGACACGATCTTCTAACTCCAAATGTGTTGGATCGATGTAAACCATGTGTGGTATTCCTCCTTTTTTTAAAATTCTAGTCCATTTTCGCGAGCAGCTTCAGCTAAAGCTTGCACACGGCCATGGTAAAGGTATCCACCACGGTCAAAGACTACTTGTTTGATACCTTTTTCAGTAGCAGCTTTAGCGATGGCTGAACCAACAGCTGAACCTTGAGCTACTTTTGTTTCTGCTGAAATTTCTTTGTCTAATGAAGATGCACTTGCTAGCGTTACACCCGCTACGTCATCAATTAATTGAGCGTAGATGTTTTTATTAGAACGGAACACGTTTAAGCGTGGGCACTCTGCAGTACCAGAAATTTTAGAACGTACACGACCATGTCTTTTCAGACGTAGTTTGTTTTTGTCTGGTTTTGTAATCACAATTGTCACCTCTTTAATTTTATGGTTGAAAATTAGGCAGCCAGGCTATTATTTACCTGTTTTACCTTCTTTACGACGTACGATTTCGTCAGAATAGCGAATTCCTTTACCTTTATAAGGCTCTGGTGGGCGTACGCCACGGATGTTAGCAGCTAAAGCGCCAACTTTTTCTTTGTTTGTTCCTTTAACAACTACTTTAGTGTTAGCAGGAACTTCAATGTTAATGCCTTCTTCTGCAGTAAATTCTACAGGATGAGAGTAACCAACGTTCAATACAAGTTTGTTACCTTGTAATTGTGCACGGTACCCTACACCAATTAATTCTAATGTCTTTTCAAAACCAACAGTTACACCAACAATCATGTTGTTTAAATTAGCACGCATTGTACCATGTAGAGCACGATTTGCTTTCAAGTCGTTTGGACGAGAAAAGTTAATTTCGTTACCTTCTACATTCATTGTGATAACTGGGCTGAAAGAACGACTCAATTCACCTTTTGGTCCCTTAACAGTAACGATGTTCTCATTACGAGTAACCGTTACGCCTTCAGGGATAGTGATTGTTTTATTACCTATACGGCTCACAGCAATACACCTCCTTGATTAGTCTTTCTTATTACCAAATGTAAGCGACAATTTCGCCACCAATATTTTTTGCTCTTGCTTCTTTATCTGTGATGACACCTTCAGAAGTTGATACGATCGCAATACCAAGTCCGTTAAGAACTTTAGGTACTTCGCCAGCTTTAGCGTATACACGCAAACCTGGTTTAGAGATACGTTTCAATCCTGTGATAACACGTTCGTTGTCTTTTCCGTATTTTAAGAAAACGCG